>JANONE010000159.1:0-24841 GCA_031420675.1 Ilumatobacteraceae bacterium
TGCACGAACGGGCCGAACTTCACGTCGGGGACGTCGTCCTGCGTCAGCACGGCGAACACGCCCTGAACAGCGCGCGCTGCGGAGACATCGAGCTTCGTGATGCGCGCGTGGGTGACGTCGGCGTACTTGAACTTTGCGGACAGCGCGCCGGTGAGGGTTAGGTCGGCGGTATAGCGGCCGCTGCCGGTGACCTTGTCGGGTCCGTCGGCGCGTACGAATCGGGGTGCGGTCGTGGTGCTCGCAGTGGTGGCCATCGTGATGCAATCTCCTTCTGCTTCCAATATGGCAGATTTACCCGGGTCACTTGGCCACGTGGCGGTTTCAGTAGCTGCGGGGAAGACCGAGTACGTGCTCGGCGACGTAGCTGAGGAACAGCATGAGGGCGGCGAGCGGAACGGCCAAGCGGCGACGCGAGCCGGCCACGGCCCGCAAGACCGTGCCGTGTCGGAAGCGACCTGCGTGATCGTGTGATCACCCGCTATCGTGCAGGCGCCGCAGGGGCGACCCGGCGTGTGCATGGCGACGTGGCCGAGTGGCTGAGGCAAGGGCCTGCAAAGCCCTCCACATGGGTTCGATTCCCATCGTCGCCTCCAACCAGCCGCTGACCGAGCACTCCGCCCGGTCAGCGGCTGTTCCGACGCATGATCGCGATCTTCGGTTTCGATGGCGAACGAATCGTGACCGAGCGCGTGTACTGGGATCGCCAGACCATCGCTGCCCAACTCCGCGGAAAGTAGCGCCTGACTCTTCGTGGTGATACCCTGGGGGGTATGTGTCGACGAGTGAACTGCAAGACCTGTGGCAAGCCGAACTGGGCCGGTTGCGGCTCCCATGTCGAGAGGGTACTCGCCGAGGTGCCCAAGCAGGATCGGTGCCGCTGCCGCGAGCTGGGACCCAGGGCTGCGGGCACGCCGGCAAGTGCGCCCACCGATACCACGCTCGCAAAGTTCCGGGGTTGGCGCAAGAAGTAGCAGGTTCAGCTGACGGGGGCGGCGACACTGGGGCGCAAGCCGGGGAACTGGCCGAGGCGCTCGAGTGCGGCAACGGTGCTGCGCATGGCATCGGGCGGCACCGGGTGGCTGATCAGGAAGCCCTGTGCCTTGCTGCAACCCAGGTCGCTGAGCACCTGCAGCTGATGCACGCTCTCCACGCCCTCGGCAACAATGTCGAGGCCGAGCGAACGACCCATCGCAATGATGGTACGCACGAGGCTGCGATCGTTGGGGTTGTCGGCCACACCATGCACGAAGGCCCGGTCGATCTTGATGCGCTGCAGCGGGAACTTCTGCAACAGCGACAGCGACGAGTAGCCGGTACCGAAGTCGTCGAGCGCGACGCGCACGCCCAGCGAGCGCAGGCGGCGCAGCGTGGCGAGCGCAAGCTCGGGCTCCGCGATCATCACACTTTCGGTGACTTCCAGCCAGAGCAGCTGCGGCGAGACGCCGGAGCGCGTGAGCGCCTCGCTGACGATGGCGGGGAAGTTGGTGTCGCTGAGCTGGCGCGGCGAGACGTTGACCGACATGGTGGCGGACGAGCTACACACACCATCGTCGATCCAGCGGCGTAGCTGGCTGAGTGCCTCCAGCAATGCCCAGGAGCCGATGGGCACGATGGTGCCCGTGTCTTCCGCAATCGGGATGAACTCAGCGGGTGAGACGATCGTGCCGTCGGCCTGTTGCCAACGCATGAGTGCTTCGAAGCCCACCACGTCGCCCGACTGCAGATCGAGGATCGGTTGGTGGTACAGCCGGAGCTCGCGACGGTCGAGAGCGCGATACAGCGCGGTTTCCACGGCCAGACGGTGAGCGACTCGTTCGTGCATCGATTCGTCGTAGACGGCGAGACAGTTGCGGCCGGCGTCCTTGGCTCGGTACATGGCCGTGTCGGCATGCCGCACGAGGTCTTCGGGTGACGTGCTGGAGGTGGCGCTGATGCTGGCCACGCCGATGCTCGCCGTGACGAAGACGTCGCCCTGGCTTAGCGCGAGCGGCTCGCGGAAGACGGCGAGCATTCGCTCGGCAAGCGCCATCGCGGCACCCGGTGACTTTGCAGTGGCATCGAGCACGACGTATTCGTCGCCCGACAGGCGAGCAACCATCGCGCCCTCCGGAACCGCGTTAATCAGCCTGCGGGCGACCGTGACCAGCACCTCGTCGCCTGCCGCATGGCCCAGAGAGTCGTTGATGTTCTTGAACCGATCGAGGTCGACGAAGAACAGCGTGGGGTGTTGGTCCTGGGTCCAGGAGTTGCCCAGCAAGTCGTTGATGTACTCGAGCAGCACGGTGCGATTGGGGAGACCGGTGAGCGGATCCGTTTGCGCGCCGTGCAGGAGTTCTGCCTGCGCGTTGTTGTTGGCCCGGACGGCCATCACCACACGGATCGTGACGACGGTGGCGAGGACCAACGCCGACAGCGATCTGACGATCCTGTCGGCCGTGTCGTTGGGCGCCGTGCCGGCGAGCACGATGATCGGGAACACCAGTGAGGAGGTGGTGACGATGAGCCGACCCATCATCAGCCGGTTGGCGGGAGCTGAGGTGCGACCGACCGTTGCGATGCTCGGATGGAGGAACGCCGCGCCGGCGGCGAAGTAGGCGGCAACGTACATCGGCAATGCCACGCGCTCGGCGCCGGCGCCGACGTGCCCGGCATCGATCAACGCGTAGAGCAGGTCGCCGAGCAGGTTGAAGGTAAGACCACTCGCGAGCAGCCACATCGAGATCGGTCGTTGCGAGTTGTTGAGCAGGATGACCACGACGAGAAACAGCACCACCGATGCGGTGGGCTGGTACATCCCGTAGAGGATGGTGCTCCACGCGGCCTTGCCGGTGCTGCTCACGATCGGTTGCACCAACGCCGCCCAGCTGATGATCCAGCTACCCAGGACAACGATGATGCTGTCGCCCAACAGACCCGGGCTGTGGGCGTCCTGGCTGCGAAGGAGCACGACCAGACCGCCGATGATGCAGCCGGTGGCGGTGAGGCCGAGGGCGATCGCGATCGGCTTCTCGTAGGTGGGCGCGTCGCCCGACAGCAGCTGCGCAATGCCGTACAGGAGGCCGACGGCGCCGAGCAGCGCAGCGAGCGGAGCGGGGGCCAGACCGCGCCGATAGGAGATGATCAGGGTCGGTGCCAGCAGTGCCCCGGCGAGGAGGTACACGCCTTCGCGAGCCTCCGACCACGGGAGCGCGAACGCGAGAAGGGTGGCGATGCCGCCGATCGCCAAATACCACCACGCCAACAGTCCCGCTGCCCGCTTCATTCGCCTCCGCTCCGCGGCGAGAGAGGATCCACCCGCGGCCTAATTCGAGTTCTTATAATAACCCGCGACCACCCTGTTCGCGCAAGGGGTGTTCTTGGTCGCGCGATGCGTCATCAATTCTGAAGGAGTGGCAAGTGTTCGTAACTCGTCACACACACGTGGTGGATGTGATGTTGGCCGACAAGCTGTGGCAACTGTACGACTTCGCCTACAGGGGCTTGGCGGAGCAGGCGGTGACCCGCGAGATGCTGTACCGCTCCGAGTTCGATGAGGCGATCGCCGACCCCACCAACCGCCTGTGGGTGTTGTGGGATGACAACTGGCCCGTGGGCATGTCGTTGGTGGCCACCGATATCGGCAGCACTCGCTACTTGAGCCGGGCGTACTTCGAGCGTCACTACCCTGACCATATGCGACGCGGGGCGGTCCACTACATCATGTGGCTCGTCATTCACCCGGCTCACGCTGCAAAAGGGGCCATCTTGCGGCTGGCAAAGGAAGGTTTGGCACTGGAGGCGTCGGAGGGAGCACTCCTGGTGTTCGACACACCGGAGATGAACCAACCGGGGGTCACCGGTGGTTTCGCCGAGATGATGACCCGTCTCACAAAATACATTGCCGGGCCGGCACCGATTCACCACCTCGAGGCTCAGCACTACTTCGCCGTCGACTTCTCGCTGGCCAGGGATTACGACGCCACCGAGCCGCTCGAGGTGCCCCAATCTGCTCATCGTTGACGGGTTTCATGCACCGGGAATGCCGCCTGGTTGGCTACCGTGTCTGCAAATGAGTCCATTGTCGGCCCACTCCGAATGACATCGCTGGCGAAGCCTTACTCCGTGATCGTGCCCGGCGCGCACCTGATGGCAGCGTTTGTCGGTCAGCGCGATGCGCACCTGCGCCTGATCGAAGCGTCGTTTCCGGCCGCCACGGTGGTGGTTCGCGGCAACGAGATCCACGTCGACGGCCCGCAGGCCGAGGAAGTCGGCCTGCTGTGCGAGGAGCTCGTCACGCTGCTCCAGCAGGGTCAGCACCTCGACGAGCCGAGCATCCGTCGCAGCATCGACATGATGCGAGACAACGAGCGGCCCAGCCGGGTGCTCACCGACGACATCATGCGTGGGGCCAAAGGCAAGCCGATTCGCCCCAAGACGGCGGGCCAGAAGCGATACGTCGATGCCATTCGCAGCAACGTCATCACGTTCGGTCTCGGCCCGGCCGGCACCGGGAAGAGCTGGCTGGCAGTGGCAATGGCGGTGCACGCGTTGCAGACGAAGCAGGTGCAGCGCATCATCCTCACCAGGCCGGCGGTCGAGGCCGGCGAGCGGCTGGGCTTCCTGCCGGGCGACCTGATGGCCAAGATCGACCCGTACTTGCGGCCGCTCTACGACGCCCTGTACGACATGGTGGAGGTCGAGGGCGCGCAGAAGCTGCTCGAGCGCCAAGCGGTGGAGGTGGCGCCACTGGCGTTCATGCGGGGTCGCACGCTCAACGACAGCTTCATCATCCTCGACGAAGCACAGAACGCGACCCCGGAGCAGATGAAGATGTTCCTCACGCGCATTGGTTTCGGATCGCAAGTGGTCGTCACCGGTGACACGACCCAGATCGACGTGCCAGACGGGCGCAGCAGCCTCATCGGGCTCGAGCGAACCCTCACCGGCATCGAGGGTCTCGCCTTCGTCCACCTCAAGGCCGGTGATGTGGTGCGCCATCGCATCGTGGCTGACATCGTCGCCGCCTACGAGCGCTCCGACGAGGCCAAGGCTGCAGCGCCAGGGGCCCGTCGTGGTTGATCCCTCGCGTCCGCGACTCAATGTGCCACCACGCGTCGGCGGCGACGGCGAACCAGAGGTCTTCTGTGCCGATGAGCAGCGCGACGTGCCGGTCGAGCTGGAACGGTGGCAGTTGCTGGCGGCCGAGGTGCTGCGGGCCGAGGGTGTGCGCGGGTTGTGCGAGTTGTCGTTGCTGTTCGTGACCGAGCAGGAAATGACCGAACTGAACGAGTTGCACATGGGCAAGCCCGGCGCCACGGACGTGCTCGCTTTTCCGATTGATGCCGCCGAGGCCGAGCTGGTGTTGCACGGCCAGCCGCCCAGTCGCGGCCCTGATCGGTCGCCGCCCGATCCCGGTGACGTGCCGCTGCTGCTGGGCGACGTCGTGCTGTGTCCAGCTGTTGCCGCGCGCCAGGCGCCCGAGCACGCCGGCACGGTCGACGACGAACTTGCGTTGCTGGTCGTCCACGGAATCCTGCACGTCTTGGGTTACGACCACGACGAACCGGAGGCTCGCGACGCGATGCGGGCGAGAGAACTGGCGCTACTGCAAGAACACCACTGGGCCGGCCCCGCCCCGGAAGGTTTTCGACAGGAGCACGCCGAATGATCGCAAATCAGTTCACCGACGTCGACGCGCTAATGCTCGTCGTGATCTTCTTGCTGCTGATCGTGCTGATCTTCGCCGCTGTCGCCGAGATGAGCCTGTCCCGAATGACGAAACCGCGTGCGAGCTCCCTCGCCGACAAGGGCCTCAAATCGGGCAAAGCGCTCAAGCGGCTCGTCGAGCACCCCGAAATCTGGGTCAATCCGCTCCTACTCACGGTCAACATCTGTCAAACGGTGCAGACGACACTCACCGCCGTGGTGGCGGGTCGCCTGTTCGGACCAGCAGGTGTGGTGGTGGGCGTTGTCCTCAACGTGGTCGTGTTCTTCGTGCTGGCGGAGGCGGTACCCAAGACGTACGCCGTGCAGTACCCACAGAAAGCAGCACTGATCTCGGCGCGCGCGACCTGGATGATCGTGGCGTTCCCGCCGCTGCAATGGATCTCGCGCGGCCTCATCAAGCTCACCAACGTGATCGTGCGGGGAAAGGGACTGGAATCAGGCCCGTTCGTGTCCGAGCAGGAGCTGCTCGGCATCGTCGAGGTTGCCGCCGAGGACGGAGTCGTGGAGCACGAGGAGCGCGAGCTCATCGAGAGCATCATCGAGTTCGGCGACACCGTGGCTCGCGAGATCATGGTGCCCCGGCCCGACATCGTGGTGGTCGAGCACATTGACACGGTGACCCAGGCTCTCGACATCGCGATCGAGCATGGCTACAGCAGGTTGCCCGTGGTGAACTCCGACGACGACGACGTGCTCGGCCTGGCCTTCACGAAAGACCTGATGCGAACCGAACGCGAGGGCGGCGGCACCAGGCCTGTCACGGAGCTCGTGCGCCCGGTGCACTTCGTGCCGGAGAACAAGCCGGTCAGCCGGCTGATGCGCGAGATGCAGGCAAAGAAGTTCCACCTTGCGCTGGTCGCCGACGAGTATGGCGCGTTAGCGGGTCTCGTCACCTTGGAAGACTGCCTGGAGGAGCTGGTGGGCGAGATCGTCGACGAGCACGACGACGAGGATGCCGAAGTACAACGACTCGCCGACGGCGACTACTTGGTGCACGGTGGCATGTCGATCGGCGACCTCAACGATCTGCTCGGGATCTCGATACCCGACGACGACTGGGACACGGTTGGCGGGTTCCTGTTCGGGACACTCGAACACCTGCCCGAGCAGGGTGAGGCCGTGCTGCACGGCGGTTGGCGCTTCGCGGCCGCAGAGATGGAAGGCCGTCGCATCCGTCGCGTCAAGGTCACCATCGACGAGGAGACCGGCGCCGAGTTCGGCCACGCCTGAGCCGGCGGTCGTCAACCGTCGTCAATCGTCGTCAACCGTCGTCGTAGCTGATCGTCACAACAGTTCGTCGAGCGGGTCGCGACTCAGGGCCACAGGAGTGTTGTCGAGCTCTGGTCGGGGCAGGATCCCGGTGCGTGGCGAAGCGGCCGCCAGCGCGGCGGACGTGAGCGTGGTGGCGACGACGGCGGTGGCGACGAGTAGGAGCGCGGCTGCGGCAAAGTAAGGGGCCCGCAAACCGAAGATGCTGGCCATCCCCCCGCCGATCAGCGCACCGATCGACATCGCGCCGGTGCTGATCCAGCGATACACGCTGTTCACCCGACCGAAGAGGTGGCCGGGAACGATCTGTTGCCGCAACGACACGGCGAGGATGCTCCAAAGCGTGGTCATGAATGCCTGGACGGTCGTCATGGCGATGACCAGCCACGTGTGGGGGTAGAGCCCGATCACGACGCTGGTCACGGCTGGGGACAGGCCCGCCACCAGCATCACGGCTCGACGGCCGACCACCTCGACGAGCTTTCCGCCGGCAAGGCCCGCCAGCAGGCTGCCGGCTCCGACGACCGCCAACAGCGGACCGAAGGAACGTTCGGACACATGCAGCACGTTCTTGGCGAAGAGCACGAACGTGGCCTGCGTCGCCGCAAAGGCGAGGTTCATCAGGGTGACGACGAGCGCGAGGTTGCGCAGCAGCGAGTGATCCAGCAACCACCGCAGGCCGCCGCGCAGGTCGGTTGCGATGCTCTCCGTCGACGGGTTCGCCGACGGGCGGAATGCTCCGCGCAGGGATGCGGCCAGCACCGCCGCGAGCACGAAACTGGCGGCATCGATACCGAACGGCAACCACACTGCGAATGCGAAGAAGGCGCTGCCGAGTGGCATGCCGATGACCGTGTTGGTGGCTACCTCGGTGGCGTAGAAGTAGCCATTCGCCCGTTCGAGCTGATTTTCGGGAACGATCGAGGGCAAGATGGCCTGCGAGCAGTTGTCGAAGAAGACTTCTCCGACGCCCAAGCCGAAGGCGAGCACCCACAGCATCCACATCTGGACATCGGAGAACGCGGCGACCAGCGCCAGACCGCCGACGAGCGCACCGCGGAACAGGTCGGCGACCACGAGCACCTGGCGCCGATCGACCCGGTCGAGGATCACACCGACAGGCAGGGCGAACAGCAGCCACGGGATCGTGAAGAAGGCGGCGATCAGGCTCACCGAGATCGGGTCGTGGGTGAGGCGCGACGCCAACAGCGGCAGCGCGATGACGAACACTCCGTCGCCAAGGTTGGAGATGGCGGAGGCAGTCCACAGGCGCCAGTACGCGCCGGGCAACGGACTGGTGCTCACTCTGCTGGCGCCACAAGTCGCTCGCCGTGCAGCTGGTGCAGCGCTTGCAGACCGGTCCCGTCGAAGCCGGCGGCCAGGACAGTGGCCCCATCCGCCAGGAAACGTCCCGTGATGCTGCGTCCGGTACCCGATGCTTCGCCCGTCACCAGGACCAGCCGCCCCGCCAAGGGCCCCTCTTGCGGTTCGCTCATCGGCGGCACCCTACCGCGCGGTGTCGGGCAGCAGGAGATGGCGCTGCACCTTGCCCAGCGCGGTGCGTGGCAGCGACGCCACGAGACGGAGTTCCTTCGGGGCGCAGAACGCGGGTAGGACGGCGGTGACGTGTTGGCGAAGGTCGCTCAACGTTGGAGCCCGTGCTGCAGGCACGACCCACGCCACGACACGTTGGCCCCACTCGGCATCGGGGAGGCCCGCGACCGCAACTTCGGCTACCGACGGGTGAGTGCCCAGCACGGCCTCGACCGGTTCCGGCCAGACGTTCTCCCCGCCGGTGATGATGAGGTCGCCGCGCCGGCCTTCCACGTGCAGCCCGCCGTCCGACAGCCAGCGGCCGAGATCACCCGTGTGCAACCAACCCTGGGCATCCACGGGTGAGCTGCCGTCGCGATAGCAGCGCAGCAGCATCGGGCCGCGCAACCATATCTCTCCGTCGTCGGCCAGCCGCACGTCGACACCGTCGAGTGGCCGGCCGTCGTACACCACTCCACCGCCTGTCTCGGTGAGGCCGTAAGTGGCGTGCGCATTGCTCGGCTGATCGGCGGGAGCGCGGCCACCGCCGAGCACGATGACTCGAAACAGACCAGGGTCGACACGGCGAAGGGCGGTCGCGACGAGCGAAACGGCCGTGACGCCGTCGAGTGCTGCAGCCTCCACTCTGGCAGCATCGAAGCCGTCGTGCACGATGAGGGGCGTGCCGGTGGCGATCGCACGCGTGACGACGGACAGGCCACCCACGTGCGAAAGGGGGAGGCAGGCCAGCCAGATGTCATCGGCATCGATGCGGAGGCGGCGGCTGGTGGCCAGGGCAGAGGCGGTGACAGCGCGATACGTGAGCACCACACCCTTCGGGCTGCCGGTGGAGCCACTGGTAGCCATCACCAGCGCATCGCCCGGTTCGACGTCGCGGCCCCCCTCGCGCGTATGACGCCCCTCCTGGTCGATTACGAACGCCGGAGCCATCGCGGCCAGGAGCGCAGTTCTTGCCCGGGCCGGCAACCGCCGGTCGACGGGCAGGACCGCGTTCCCCGCCTCCCATTCGCGGCGCAGTGCGGTGACGAAATCGGGGCCGCCGGGGAGATCGATCGCGACCAGGTGTGGCACGGTGGCGAGACTAGGCGAGAATGCGGAATGAACCGTTGGCTGATCGGCGCCCGTCCTCGAACCCTTCCGGCAGCGGTGGTGCCGGTGGCGCTCGGCGCTGCCGCCGCCGTCGGTGAGCCCGGGTCCGTCTGGTGGCGCGTGGCGCCGGCGTTGGTCGTGAGCCTTGCACTACAGGTGGGCGTGAACTACGCCAACGATTACAGCGACGGCGTTCGTGGCACCGATGCTGTCAGGGTGGGGCCCACTCGCCTGGTCGCCGGCGGGTTGGCCTCGCCGGGCGCGGTCAAACGGGCCGCACTGTTGTCGTTCGGCGTGGCGGCGGTGGCCGGGTTGCTGTTGGCGTCGGTGACGAGCTGGTGGTTGCTCGCCGTTGGTGCAGCCGCGTTGCTCGCCGGCTGGGGCTATACGGGTGGCCCCAAGCCCTACGGCTACCTCGGCCTCGGCGAGGTGTTCGTGTTCACGTTCTTCGGGTTGGTGGCCACCGCTGGAACCGCGTACGTGGTGTGCCAGCGCGTCACCGCTGTGGCGTGGCTCGGCGGGGGTGCTGCAGGCTGCCTCGCGTGCGCGCTGCTGGTCGTCAACAACCTGCGCGACATTCCCACCGACCGGGAAGTGGGCAAACGCACGCTCGCCGTGCGCTTGGGGGATGAGCGAACGCGCTGGTTCTACGTCGGCCTGCTCGCCACGGCGATGGTGCTGCTCGTGGCCGTCGGTGTCGGCGGTCGTCCGGCGGCCGCGATCGGGCTCGTCGGGGTGGTGGTCGCGGTGCCCGCCGTGCGTGCTGTTTCACGCGGTGCCAAAGGTGGCGAGCTGATTCCCGTGCTGGGTGTGACCGCGAAGGTGCAGTTGGTCACCGGCCTTCTCGCTGCGCTCGGCATCGCGCTCTCCGCCTGACAGACCGAGATTGGTGATCGCCTACAGCCGCCGCTGACCGTCAGCCATCGCGGTGCCGATGACCGCGGCCACTGTCTCGGGTTGCTGCAGGTGTGCTGCGTGGGCAGCGCCCTCGATGATTTGGTACGAGCCGAGCGGCGCCGCGTCGGCCAGTTGTCGCGCGATCGCAGCAAACTTCACATCGTTCGAGCCGGCGATCGCCAGCACCGGCATGTTCAGCTCACGTAGCCGCGGCCACAGGGAACCCTGCGCGCCCATGCCCGCGAGGCGCAAGCTGCTGGCCAGTCCATCGGGAGTGTTGCGCAGGCGATCGGCGAGTTCCAGCGGGGACAGCAGCACATCGCCGAAGAGTGGCAACGCGGTCCATTCCCGGAGGAACGCCTCGAGACCGATCTCGTACAGCCGCTCGGCGAGCGCGTCGTCGGCCTCTCGGCGTTCGGCTCGTTCGCCGGCATCGTCGATGCCCGGGTTGGCGCCGATGAGCACCAGCGACGTCACGAGGTGTGGGTACATCAGGGCGAGGTGTAGGCACGCCCGACCGCCGAGGCTGTAGCCGACGTAGGCCCCGGTGCCGCACACGGCGGCGAGCATGTCGGCGGTGCGTCGGAGATCGGCGCGCACCTGCGCTGAGGCGCCATGGCCCGGCAGATCGACGACGGTTACGAGAAAGCCCTGGGCAGCGAAGTACGCCGCGATCGGCTTCCACGAGTTACCCGTCTGGGTGAAGCCGTGGACGAACGAGATGCGGGGCGCCTGATGATCGCCGAGTTGCTGGGCGGCGAGTGGGCCTGACAGCGGCCGCCAGTCAGACATTGCAGGCCTCGTCGGCGCACGCCTCGGCATCCACCACGTCGGACCAGATCTCTACCGTTAGTGAAGGTCGCACATGGCTAACGATACGCCCCTATCGTGGCCGTCATGACGCAGGCCTTTCAGCAGCGACAGGCGGCAGATGTTCAGGCCACCTTCTGCGCTACCCTCGTCGACCAATGGGTGCGCATGGGAATGCGCCAGGCTGTCATCGCCCCGGGGTCGCGAAGCACGCCGATGGCGTTGGCGCTCGCCGGGCGTGACGACCTCCAGGTACAGGTCGTGCACGACGAGCGCAGCGCGGCGTTCATCGCGTTGGGCATCGGGCTCGCAACGGGCGTGCCGGCAGCACTGCTGTGCACCAGCGGCACGGCCGCCACGCATTTCCACGCAGCCGTCGTAGAGGCGGATCTGTCGGGCGTGCCGATGCTGGTGCTCACCGCCGATCGCCCCCCCGAGTTGCAGGGCATCGGTGCACCGCAGACCATCGACCAGACCGAGCTCTACGGTGGAGTCGTTCGCCGCTTCTCCGACCCCGGCGTGGCCGCTGTCGACGCCGCCGATTCATGGCGCGATCTTGCGGAGGATTGGTGGATGTGCGCCGTCGGTGCCGACCCCGGCCCTGTGCACGTGAACCTGCCGTTCCGCGAGCCGCTGGTCGGTGTGGCGTTCGAGTTGCCCGGTGTTGGCGACGCAACAACCGGCGTGGCCGTCGACGCCAACACCGGCGTGGCCGTCGAAGACAGTGACGGCTGGTTCATGATGCGCCCAGAGGTCGCCGAGCTGGCGACGATGATCGATCAGCAGCGTGGGGTCATCATCGCCGGTGGCGGTGTCGACGATGCGCAGGCCGTCGGTGCCATCGCCGAGGCGTTGCAGTGGCCGGTGCTGGCCGACCCTCGCTCGGGCTGCCGGCATCTACCGCAGGCGGTCTCGTGCTTCGATTCGTTGCTGCGTCACGCGGAGTTCGCTGCAGCCCACGCCCCCACCGTCGTGTTGCACCTCGGCGAACCGCCGGCCTCGAAGGTACTGGGCCAATGGCTGCAGGCCAGCGGTGCTACGCACGTGCAGGTGCATTCGCAACAACGCACCATCGACCCGTTGGGTATCGTCACCGAGCGGGTCTACGGCCAGCCGTCGACGGTGTGCAACGAGCTCACCCCACGTGTGAAGGGTGCCACCGGCACTGCGTGGTTGGCTCGGTGGCAGGACGCCGAGCGCAGGGGCCAAGCCGTGTTGGATTCGGTGCTGGCCACAGCGCCCGTGCTGACGGAACCCGGCGTTGCCCGCGTGCTGAGCGCGGTGGATGCACGTCTGGTCGTGTCGTCGTCGATGCCCATTCGCGATGTCGAGTGGTTCGGCCACCCCGGTGTTCGTACCGTGGTGCACTCGAACCGTGGAGCGAACGGCATCGACGGCGTGATCGCCACGGGAATCGGCGTCGCATTCGCCACAGGTTCGCCGACCGTGATCTACATCGGCGACGTCGCGTTCTGCCACGACCAGTCGTCGCTGACGGCGCTTGCTGCGCGGAAGCTACCTCTCACCATCGTGGTCACCGACAACGACGGAGGGGGGATCTTCTCCTTTCTGCCGCAGGCGACGACGCTCCAGGGGGAGCGTTTCGAGCAACTGTTCGGCACGCCCCACGGCACCGACATCGTCGCGCTGGCTGGCGCTCATGGGTTGGGGTCGTGCAGCGTCTCCTCGATCGACGAACTCGTTGCAGCGTTGGCCGACCCGACCGTCACGGTCGTGCGGGTGCCCTCCGACCGCGCTGCCAACGTCGCGTTGCACGATCGGCTGAACGCCGCCGTGGTGGCCGCCCTCGGCTGAATCAAGGGCGGATGATGGCGGAGAGCATGGCTTGCAACTTCGCCTGCGTCTCGGCCAGTTCGCTGAGCGGCTCGCTGTCGGCCACGATGCCTCCGCCCGCGACCAGGCGTGCCGTCCGTCGGTCCGCCGACATCTCGGCGCATCGAATGGCGACCGCCCATGTGCCGTCGCCGGCAGCGTTCACCCAGCCGACTGCGCCGCCGTAGTTGCCACGTACGAAACCTTCAACTTCTGCGATGAGCGCGAGAGCCTGGGCTTTCGGGAAGCCGCCGAGTGCGGGCGTGGGGGAGAGCGCCGTGACCAGTTCGAGCACGTTCGGGCGCGGGTCGCTGAGGTGACCCTCCATCGCGGTGCTGAGGTGCTGCACGTTGGCAACGCTGATGATCGACGGCTCCGGCTGCCAGTCGAGGTAGCTGCACCACGGCAACAACGTGTCGTGGATCATGTCGATGACCACCCGATGCTCGATCTGGTTCTTCTCGCTTGCCAACAGTTCGGCGGCGGCCCGCTGGTCGGTGTCGGGGTCGCCGGTGCGCGGTGTGGTTCCGGCCAGCGGGTGTGAGCGGACGGCGTTGCCGGCGACCGAGATGAGTAGCTCGGGTGACGCACCGACGAAGCCGTCGATCGAATAGCGGTGGCTACTGCCGAAGGTGGCCTTCAGTCGCAATAGCACGGCGTGCACGTCGATCGGCTCGGGGCTGCTGACGATCACTTCGCGGGCGATGACGGCCTTCGTCAGCACGCCGGAGCGCACCGCATCGCGAGCCGTCGTGACGGCTGCGAGGTAGCGGTCGACAGGCGTGAGTGGAGCAACCGTGAACGTTTGTGCGCTAGGCGCCGGCCGGCCGGTGGCGACGAGGTCAACGGTCGCGTCGTCGATGGTCGTGACCCAGCGCGTGCCGTCTGCCGACTTTCCGACCAGCACCTGGGGGATCACCAACTCGCATCGAAGACCGGCCTCGAAGGGCACGACACCCAGCGCGATCGGGTGCACACCGCCGACTTCGTCGATGTGCTCGATCGCCGCCAGCGCGACGGCGACATCGGCGAGCGGCACTCGCGCCGCCACACCGCGCCCGGCGACGCCCACGCCGTCGCGGACGAACAGGTAGCCATCGCCGCGTGCGACGTCGTTGAGATCGAGGTCGCCGTCGTGCAGTGCGGCGAGCGGGCGGGTATGGGCGCGCATGGTCAGTTGCGCGTGCCGACCATCAGTTGGGTGAGGCCACCCGACAACTGGTGGTGCTCTGCGTCGGCGAAGCCTGCGGCCCGCAGCATCTGCACCAGCTCCTCACGAGGCGGCAGGTAGGCCACGCTCTTCGGGAGGTAGCGATAGGCGGCACCATCGCTGAGCAACGCGCCGATCTTGGGGACGACCCTGCCGAAGTAGATGTTGTTGCCCCAGCGAACGAAGCGGTTGTGCGGCACGCCCACGTCGAGCAACGCGATGCGACCGCCCGGGCGCACCACGCGAGCAAGTTCGGCGAAGAACGTGGGTAGGTCGCGCAAGTTGCGCAGGGCAAAACCGCACGTTGCACCGTCGACCGTGCAATCGGCGAGCGGGAGCCGCAGGATGTCGGCCTGTGCCCGCGGGCTTGCACTGCGATCGGCGGCGAGCATGCCGAAACTGAGGTCGAACGCGATGGGCCGGGCGCCGGCCTTGCGCAGATCGATGCAGAGGTCGCCGGTGCCCGCCGCGAGATCGATGACGGTGCTGCCCGCAGGCAGGGCCAGCAGCCTGACTGCCTTGCGCCGCCAGCGCACATCGAGCCGGAAGGTCATGATGCGATTGACCAGGTCGTAGCGCGGCGCGATGGCATCGAACATCTGCCGCACGGCCTGCACCTTCTCCTCGCCTTCGGGAAGGGTGTCGCGGTCCCACGTGCGTTCGCTCACGCTGCAGAGGCTACGAGCCGCCCGGCCCAACCGCTGACCATGGTCGTGTGGCAGCATCGCAGCATGAGCAACGAACTGTGGCGCAAGGGTGCACTCGAACTTGCCGGCTTGATCGCCCGCAAGGAGGTCTCGAGCCGGGAGGTGGTCATTGCCCATCTCGCTCGCATCGACGAGGTCAACCCGTACCTGAACGCAATCGTGCGGCGCATGGACACGGAGGCTCTCGTCGCCGCCGACGCCGCCGACCGCGCCGTAGCCGCGGGCGAATCGCTGGGTGCGCTGCACGGCGTACCCGTGACGGTCAAGGAGAACATCGACGTCGCCGGGACACCCACGACGCAGGCCGTCGTGGCACTCGCCGAAGCGGTCTCGCCCACCGATGCGCCGCTCGTGCAGCGGGCCCGTGCTGCCGGCGCCATTCCGATCGGGCGCACCAACCTCCCCGACTTCGGGTTGCGCGTCACCACCGAGAGCTCGCTGCACGGCATCACGCACAACCCGTGGCACCCGAACCGCACTGCCGGCGGCTCCAGCGGGGGCGAAGGCTCGGCGCTCGCGAGCGGCATGTCGCCGCTCGGTTTCGGCAACGACATCGGCGGTTCGTTGCGCAACCCGGCGACCTGTTGCGGTATCAGTTCGATCAAGCCCACCACCGGCGTGGTGCCGTGGGCGACTGAGATCCCGCCGCAGGATCCGGGCCTCTCGGCGCAACTGATGCTGACCGACGGCCCAATGGCCCGTCACGTCGCCGACGTCCGCGCCGGCCTGTTGGTGATCGCCGGTGCCCACGAGCGCGACCCACGCGCGCTGCCAGTAGTGCTCACCGATCGCGCCGAGGGTCGCATGCTGAAGGTAGCAGTGTGCACCACACCGCCTGCAGGCGAGACAGACGCCGAGGTGGCCGCAGCGATTCGCGCCGCCGCCGACGCCTTCTCCGACGGTGGTGCTCACGTGACCGAGGCGGTGCCGGCCTCGTTCCAGCGGGCGGTCGAGCTGTGGGGCCTCATCCTGATCGAGGAGATGCGTGTGATGCGGCCGCTCCTCGAGCTGGTGATGGGCGACGACGGCAAGCGGTTCCTGGGTTTCGCCGATGAGGTGTACCCGCCGATCGATGTGGCCACGCTGATGATGGCCTTTGCCGAACGCAACGCCGTCGATCGCGAGTGGCATCACTTTCTCACAGAGTACGACGTGCTCCTGATGCCCACGTGGGCGCACCCTCCCTTCGAGCTCGGCGCCGACATCGTGTCAGCAGCGACAGGCGCGGCGGTGTTGGAGCAGATTCGGCCGGTGCTCCCGGCCAACCTGCTGGGTCTTCCGTCGGCGATCGTGCCGGTGGGCATGGCCGGCGGGCTGCCGGTCGGCGCTCAGCTGGTGGGTCGTCGCTTCGCCGACCTCACCACGCTCGCCGCCGCCGAGGTGCTGGAGCAGGCATTCGGCACGATCACCCCGATCGACCCGGTACGCGGCTGAGTGGGCTGAACCCGCGGGACGGGTGCAGCGATCTGCCGACCCCTCTGGTCAGCCGGCTGCGACCTGCTTCGCCCAGCGGTAGTCGGCCTTGCCGCTCGGGCTGCGCACCACGTCGGGCACGTACACGAACGCCTTGGGAAGCTTGTACCGGGCGATGTGATGCTCGGCCTCGGCGCGCAGCGCTGCGTCGTCGACGGTGTAGCCATCGCGCACGCGCACGATGGCGACCACCTCGTTGCCCCAACGTTCGCTGGGCCGGCCGCCCACGACGCAGTCGTAGACCGCCGGATGCGCCTTCACCGCGGCCTCGACCTCCTCGGCGAAGATCTTCTCCCCACCCGAGTTGATGGTCACGGAGTCGCGGCCGTGCAGCTCGATCACACCGTCGCTACGCAGGCGGGCCCGGTCGCCGGGCACGGCGTAGCGCACACCATCCAGCACCGGATAGGTGAGCGTCGTTTTGGCCGGATCGCCGAAGTAGCCCAGCGCCAAGCGGCCGCTCTTGGCCAGCCAACCCAGCTCCGGGTCGCCGGCTGGGAGCTCGCAGGTGAGATCGTCGCTGAGCACGTGGTTGCCCGCACTGATGGGGAACGTGCCTGTGGTGGCACCGGCGCCGGCCGACACGTGCGACAGCTGGCCACCTGCCTCGGAGGAGCCGAGTCCGTCGACGATCATCAGCGTCGGCAGGTGGTGCAGGAACTGTTCCTTCAATCTGGCGCTCAACGGTGCTCCGCCGGAGAGCAGGACGGTGAGCGACGACAGGTTGTACGTGCCGTGCTCCAGCTGGTCCAGCAGGGGGCGTCCGAAGGCGTCGCCGACGATGAGCAGGAAGTTGAGTTGCTCGCGATCGATCATGCTCCAGATGTCGTCGGGGTCGAGCCGGTCGGTCTGGTTCTGGATGTACACCGTGCCACCGGTGTTCCACGCGCGAAAGCTCATCCAGTGACCGGCGCCGTGCATGAATGGTGGGGCGAGCAATGCCCTCAACCCACCCGTGGCCTGGGCGACGACGGCGGCCATCGTCTCGGCTTTGCTACCGCCGAAGCACTCGACGTTGGCATCTGCGTTGCGCCACAGCACCCCTTTGGGCATGCCCGTGGTACCCCCCGTGTAGAGGATGTAGAGGTCGTCGGGGTTCCATCGCACCGCCGGCCGCGCGGGTGACGCGGCGGTGAGCGCATCCTCGTACCACACCGCTCCGGGTAGCAGCGACAGGCCCGAGGCGTCGGCAACCTGCAGGATCACCCTCAGGTGCGGGAGGTCGGGCAGCACCTCCGCCAGTGTGTGCGTGAACTGGCTGTGCACGACGATGGCGGTGGCATGCGCGTCGGCCAGCAGGTAGTGCAGCTCTTCGGCGACGTAGCGGTAGTTGACGTTGAACGGTGCCACCCGTGCCTTGAACGAGCCGAGCATGGCCTCCAGGTACTCGTTGCCGTTGTGCAGGTAGATGGCCAAATGGTCCTGGCCGCTCTCGTGGCCCCGCAACTGCGAGCGCTCGGTCTGGCATCCCAATCCCCGTGACAGCAGATGATTGGCGAGGCGACGGGTCCGATCGGTGACCTGGGCCCAGGTGAGCCGGAGATCGCGATGGACCAAGCACACCTCGTCGGGTCGGGTGGCGGCGATGGCCTCGTGCACTTCGGCGACCGGGAACTGAGCGGAACCCACATTCGGCACCGTAGGCGAGGTGTTTCGAGCGTCACGCATCGGACCCTTCACCCTGAGCGGCAGGTGCTGAACGGCAGGTGCTGAACGGTAGGTGCTGAAGGCAGACCCGCACATCGGAGTATGGTCGGCCAATGACGAACCTGCAGCCTGTGGTTGATACCCGCGATGTCGACAAGGTGCTCTTCGGCATGTTCATGCCGCAGGGATGGAAAATGGAGCTGTCCTCGATCGACGGTGCCGAGGCCAAGTGGCACACCGCGGTCGACATCGCGGTGCGCATCGAGGAGCTCGGCTACGACTCGATTTGGGTGTACGACCACCTTCACAACGTCCCGAAGCCTGCGCACGAAGCCGTCTTCGAGTGCTGGACAGCGGTGGCAGCGATCAGCCAGCGCACCTCCCGTGTGCGCCTCGGCCAGATGGTCGGTTGCAACAGCTACCGCGATCCCGGCGTGCTGGCGAAGATCACGTCCACCATCGACGTGATCAGCGGCGGTCGGCTCGATTGGGGCATTGGTGCCGGTTGGTACGAGAACGAGTACAAGGGCTATGGCTTCGAGTTCCGCCGGCCGAAGGAACGCATCGGCATGATGCGCGAAACGGTGGAGATCGTGCGCAGCATGTGGACCGAGGCCGAGACCAGCTACGACGGCAAGCACTACCGGCTCCATCGTGCCCAGTGCGACCCGAAGCCGCTGCAGTCGCCACACCCGCCCATCTGGATCGGCGGCGGCGGCGAGCAACTGACGTTGCGAGTGGTGGCGCGGTTCGCCGACTGTGCCAACTTCGGTGGCAAGCCCGATGAGTGGGCACGCAAGCGCGAGATCCTGAAGGAGCACTGCGCCGTGGTGGGTCGCGATGAAGCGACCATTCGCAAGTCGTGGACACCGGACGTGTTCATTCGTTCCACGGAAGCCGAAGTGCTGGCGGCCGGTTCGCGGAGCGTCTGGGGCGAGGCTGCGGAGAGCTGGCGCGAGGGCAATCTCGTGGGCACTCCCGAGCAGGTGTGCGAGAAGATCCAGACCTACGTGGATCTCGGCTGCACCGGCTTCATCCCGTGGTGCCCCGACTACCCGAGCACCGAGACGCTGGAGCTGTTCGCCACCCACGTGATGCCCAACTTCCGCTAAACCGGCGGAACCGCCTCAGAACAGCAAAGCCTGCCTTCAACGCATCCGGATGATGTTGCCCGAGACCATGCGGGCGTCGTCGGTGCACAACCACGCGATCACACGCGCGACCTCGGCCGGCTCGGCGACGTGGAAGTGCTCGCTGTCGGTGGCGGCGAACTCGCGGACACCGTCGTTCACCCATCCCGTGTCGGTGATGGGTGGGTGGATCATGTTTGCGGTCACGCCTCGTCGGCCCAACTCGAGAGCCGCCGACATCGTGTAGTTCTCCAACGCGGCCTTGGCCGCTCCGTAGGTGACTTCCGAGGGGAACCCACTGGGGCCGCCGGACGTGAGCCCGATGATGCGGCCCCACGTGCCTTGGCGGGCGATGAGACGACGGCTGAACTCGGCGATCATCAAGGCGCTGGCACGTGCGTCGACACCGAAGGTGCGGTCGAACAACGAGGCCGTGACCGACGCTGTTGTGCGGCCGGCGATGTCGATGACGCCGGCCGTGAAGGAATCGCCGCTTGCCCAGCCGGTGGCGTTGTTCACCACGATGTCGACCGGACCCAGCTCGGCCTCGGCTGCATCGAAGAGCCGGGCCGGCGTCTGATCGTCGAGCAGATCTGCTTCGATCGCAATCGCCCTGCCACCGGTGGTGTTGATGCGTTCGGCCACGGCGGCGCCGTCGGTCATCCGGTTCTGTTGGTACAGCTCGGCGGTGCCGTCATCGTCCGCAACCCGGCCGCGCAGGTACGCGACGAGCACCGCCGCACCGTCGCCGGCAAGGCGCTCGGCGGTGGCAGCTCCGATGCCGTGATTGGCGCCGGTGACGATCGCGACATGACGAGGTGACACAGCTGCGGACGCTAGCGGTGAATCGGGGGGTCACTCGTAGGCGCGAAAGATGACTTCGGCGACGCAGCTCGGCTTGGTGGACCCTTCGGTCTCGAAGGTGAGCTCGTACGTGCTCTGCACGCCACCGGCGATGTCGTCGGCGGCGACCAGCTTGGCGCCCATGCGCAGCTTGGCGCCGACGGGTACGGGCGACATGAAGCGCACCTTGTTGCAGCCGTAGTTGACACCCATCTTGAACCCGGTGGTGACGACCACCTGAGGCAGCAACACCGGGGCGAGCGACAGCGTGAGGTAGCCATGCGCGATCGGGCCACCGAACGGGCTCTCCTTCGTCGCTCGCTCCACGTCGATGTGGATCCACTGGTGGTCGCCGGTTGCGTCGGCGAAGAGGTTCACCTGCTCCTGAGTGATCTCCAGCCAATCGCTGTAACCGAGGTGTTCGCCGATGGCCGACTTGAGCTCGGCGCTGCCATTGATGATGCGAGGTGCCATGCCGCCAGCATGCCAGGCGCGCACGCTCTACCGTGAAGCCGTGAGCGAACCGACCCCACCTCCCCGCACGTGGGGTGACCGACTGGTGCGCGGGGCGCTGTTTCCGCTCCGTCTGACGAAGAACTCGGCGCGCCTGCTACGAAGTGCACTCATGGGCGACTTTCTCACCGCGTACTCGCTCACTCAACCGAACAAGCTCGCGATGATCGACGACCGGCCGGATGGATCGGTCTACTCGCTCACGTTCAGCGAGCTGAACGCGAAGTCGAACCAGCTCGCCAACGTGCTGCTGAAGATGGGGGTGCGCCCCGGCGACTCGAAGGTCCTGTGGTGCGGTCAGAACAGCATCGGCCTGGTGCTCATGATCAACGCCGCGCGCAAGCTCGGCGTCACTGCCGTGCCGCTGAACTACCGCCTCAGCGACGAGGAAGCCGCCTACGTGACCGACCACAGCGACGCCACGATCGTGTACGTCGACTCCGAGTTCGCGCCCATGTTCCACCGCATTCGCGGCGAACTGCCCAAGGTGGAGCACTACCTCGTCTTCGATGGTGCCGTGCCGGGCGGGATGACCTCGATCGACCCGCTCGTCGATGTCGCTGCGGTGAGCGAGCCGGAGATCCCAGAAGGCACCGAAGCCGGTGCCACGATGATCTACACCAGCGGTACCACCGGCAAGCCGAAGGGTGCGTTGCGCCGAGGCACGTCGGGCGGCGAGCAGGCGGTGGCGATGATGATGCTCATCGGCTATACGCCCGACGACGTGTACCTGCCCACCGGCCCGCTGTACCACTCGGGCCCGGGTGGGTTCATGGCCATCGCGCAGGCCTTGGGCCAGACCACGGTCCTGCAGCGCAAGTTCAACCCGCAGGACTGGCTGCGCCTCGTCGAGAAGTACGAGGTGACCTCCACGTTCAGTGCGCCCACGCCGGTCCGCATGGTGTGCAACCTGCCCGCTGAGGTGAAGGCCAAGTACGACGTCTCCTCGATGAAGCGGATGATCGCCAACGCCGCGCCGTGGAGCTTGGCGCTGAAGCAGATGTACCTCGCCTACTTTCCGGGCGACTCGCTGTTCGAGGTGTACGGCAGCACCGAGTTGGGGGTGAACTGCATCCTGGGGCCCGAGGATCAACTGCGCAAGCCGGGCTCGTGCGGCAAGCCGGCGCCGATGGTCGAAGTGAAGCTGTTCGACGACAACGGCGAGGAAGTGTTGGGCAGTGGGCCCGAGCACACTGGCGAGCTGTTCGTGAAGGGCCCCAGCGTCTTCGCCGACTACTACAAGCAGCACGACAAGTTCCTCGCCGACAGCAAGCACGGCTACCAGACCGTCGGCGACGTCGCCTACCGCGACGACGAGGGCTACATCTACATCTGCGACCGCAAGAAGGACATGATCATCTCCGGTGGCATGAACATCTACCCGGCCGAGATCGAGGCGGCCCTCGAGCACCACCCGGATGTGCTGGAGGTCGCCGTGTTCGGCACGCCCAGCGAGGAATGGGGCGAGAGCGTGCACGCCGTCGTCGTCGTCCGTGAGGGCGGCACCATGACCGACCACGACGTGATCGACTTCGCCCGCGAACACCTGGCCCACTACAAGGTGCCGCGCGCGGTGACGTTCATCGACGAGCTGCCCAAGACCGGCAGTGGCAAGGTGCTCAAGCGCGAGCTCCGCCGTCCGTTCTGGGCCGGCCGCGCCAGCCAGGTGTAGCTGTCATGGTTGCGCGCACATGGGTGCGAAACCATGCCGAGCCCGCCCCCGTTGGCGCCCGCGAGCACGCGCCCGGACGCTACTAACACAATTGCCCGACCGGTGGTTCAGTCGAACTCGGCGAGCACCTCGACGAGGGTGGCCCGGCCGATCGCCGGGGTCGAGGTGCTGTCGTCGCCGGTGAGGTAGGCGAGCGACAGGTTCAATGCCCAACCCGCCGCCCGGTGCCACGTGTCGTCGTCGATCGCGGCCTCGGTCCGGAACACCGAACGTTCCGCCGGAGGGAACATCATCCACGCGACCGCCAGGTCGGTGGCCGGGTCGCCGCTGGTGAGGTCGCCGAAGTCGATGATGGCGGAGAGCCGCCCGTCGAGCGTCAGCATGTTCGACGGGTGCAGGTCGCCGTGCAGCCACAACGCCGGACCCGACCACGCAGGCGTTTCCCGCAACTCTTCCCACACCGCGAGCACACGCTCGCTGTCCACCGTGTGCGCGAGCAGCGCCGCTCGCTCCCGAACAGCGTCGGCCCGTTCCCTCAGCGCGACAACGCGGTAGGGATTCGTCGGTGCGTCTGTTGGTGCGGGTTGGTGCATAGCCGCGACGAACGCGGCGAGCGTGCGTGCGGCGGCGGGTCGGTCGGTCGGCGGTGCCGACGCTGCCGATTCGCCAGGCAGCCATCTGCACACGCTCCAAGCCCACGGGAACAAGCTGTCCGCGTACCCGGCGAACCACGGAACGGAGACGGGTAGTGGCAGCGAGGGCGCCAACTGAGGCAGCCACTGTTGCTCGTGCTCGATCAAGCGAGCGCTCATCGAGCGCCGCGGCAGGCGAACCACCCAGTCGTCGCCGGCGCGTGCGATCGTGTTGTCCCACCCGTTGCCGACGATACGCACCTCCAGCGCGGCGAGCTCAGGGCATTGCTCGGCCAGCAGCGCGGTCACCAACCGCTCGTCGATGTCGATCTCGGCGGCGGGGCCACCAAGGCCCTGCACCGCCATCAGTAGCCCAGGCGCGCGACCCGGTCGGGCTTGCGCTGCCAGTCCTTGTCGACCTTCACGAACAACTCGAGGAAGCAACCTTCTGGCAGCTGGGCGCGGGCGAGCTTGCCGACTTCCTTCAATACCAGGCCACCCTTGCCGATGACCATGCCCTTCTGGCTCTCACGCTCGACGATGATCTCCACCCGGATGCGCGGCCACTCCCACTCCGACACGCGGGTAGCGATGCTGTAGGGCAGTTCGTCGTGGGTGACGGCCAGCAGTTGCTCGCGCACGAGCTCGGCCACCCATCGCTCCTCCGGCTGGTCGCTGACCGTCTCGGGCGGGAAGTACTGCGGGCCTTCGGGCAACTTCGACGACAGGAACGCCACCAGCTCGGGAATGCCGTTCCCGGTGCGCGCTGAGACGGGGAAGTATTCGGACGCGCCCAGCGACGTGAGCGCAGTCAGCTGGGCCAGCACTTGGTTCTGCTTGGCGCTGTCGATCTTGTTGAGGATGACGATGGCCCGCGACATGTCGAGGTGGCTGGCCACCCACTTGTCGCCGCTACCGAACGGCTTGGTCGCGTCGATCACGAGGCACACCACGTCGACATCGCTGACGCTGTCCAGGGCGGTGGCGTTCACGCGCTCGCCGAGCGCAGTGACCGGCTTGTGCAGGCCCGGAGTGTCGACGAACACCAGTTGCGTGTCCTCGGTGCTGAGCACGCCCATGACGCGGTGGCGCGTGGTCTGTGGCTTGTCGCTGACGATGCTGACCTTGTGGCCGCACATGGTGTTCACCAACGTGCTCTTGCCGACGTTGGGCCGGCCGACGAGGGTGACGAATCCGCTGCGCATGAGGCTGGCAAGGCTACCGGCGGCTCATCCGACCAGAGTGGTGCTGGTCGCCACGGTCAAGGTGGTGAAGGTCGTGGTGGCGGAGGTGGTGAAGGTCGTGGTGGCGGAGGCGAGGAGTGACTGATAGTCCAAGCGTGTGATCAGCTGGCCGGCAGGGATCACTTCTCCGGAGGGTCCGGACACCTGCTGGTTGAACATCAGCTGTCCGATGCCGCGACTGTTGTCGAGCAGCGTCATCACCAGTTGCCCCACCACCAACCGTTGGTCGCCGACGGCGATCGTGTCGAAGAAGCCGTCGGGCAGCATGACCTGGGCGACGCCTGCTCCGTCGGCGGTCACCGTGATCTCGACATCGGTCGGCAGCGCGCTGCGCAGGGTGCGGCCGAGATCCCCCTGGGGTAGACCGACCTGCAGCAGCTTGATCAACTGCTGGAGCGCGAACTGCGGCGGCAGCTGGTTGGGCACCGAGTTCAGCTGGTTACCTGCGATGTAGTACAGCTGGACAGCTACCGCCTGGACACCGGTGGTGGTGGTCTCCAGGCCGGTCGTCGTGGTGACGGCCGCGGTCGTGGTGGTGTTCGCCTCGGTGGTCGTGGGCAAGGTGTCGTCGAGCGCGCCCGGGTTGACCCGCTGCACCCTGCCATCGTCGAC
>JANONE010000160.1:0-7768 GCA_031420675.1 Ilumatobacteraceae bacterium
GGGCGAACATCTTGCGGCTGACCACGCCATGCAGCTGCGCGACGCCGTTGGCGCGCCCGGCGAGACGCAGGCCCATGACCGCCATGTTGAACTTTCCATCGGCCTCGTCGTCGCGGCTACCGATGGCCATCAGTTCGTCGAAGGTGACGCCGTAGGACTCGGCAAAGGTGCCGAAGTACTTCTCCATCAACTCCGGGGCGAAGCGGTCGATCCCGGCGGGCACGGGTGTGTGAGTGGTGAACACGCCACCGGCGCGCACCGATTCGACCGCTTCCGGAAACGTGAAACCGTACGCGACCAGTTCGCGGATTCGCTCCAAGGACAGGAAGCCGGCATGACCTTCGTTGGTGTGGAAGACCTGTGGCTCCAGGCCCAGTGCGCGCAGGGCGCGCACACCGCCGATGCCGAGCACCATCTCCTGGCGTAGCCGGTGTTCGGTGTCGCCGCCATACAGACGATTGGTGATGGCTGCGGCCTCGGGGCTGTTGCCTTCCACGTTCGTGTCGAGCAAGTACAGCGGGACCCGGCCCACCTGCACCCGCCATACGTTGATGCGCACGTTCTCGCCGGCGATCTCCAGGCTGACCTGCACGTCGGTGGCGTGCAGGGCGAGCCCGTGCGGATCGAGTGGTGGGTAGCGCTCTTCCTGCACACCATCGGCGTTGAGGCGCTGACGGAAGTAGCCCTCGGCGTAGAGCAGGCCGACAGCGGTGAGCGGCAGGCCGAGATCGGAGGCCGCTTTCAGATGGTCGCCGGCGAGGATGCCGAGGCCGCCGGAGTACTGCGGCAGTGTCTCGGAGATGCCGAACTCGGGGGAGAAGTACGCCACCAGCCGCAGCGGTGAGTCGGGGCGGCCCTGGAACCAGCGAGGCGCCTCCACAGCGTCGCGCAATCGTTCGGCAGCAGCGTTGGTCGCCGCCACGACCTGTGCATCGCCCGCCAGCTGCTCCCATCGCGGTGCCGTGATCGACGCCAGCAGGCGCAACGGGTCGCGGCCGGTGGACTTCCACAGAGCGGGATCGAGCCGCTCGAACAGGGCCTGTGTGTCGCGGTCCCACGTCCAGTGCAGGTTGAACGTCAGCTCGGACAGCGCTCCCAGGGCCGCAGGGATCGCGGGGACGACGTTGAACTCTCTCACTGCTCGCATCTGGGCGAGTTTAGTTGCTCGGCGGCGGGTCGTCGCCGGTGACGTGAGCGACATCGCGCCGGCCCTCGCGCGGGCACCTAACGCAGGGCGATGCGGTACACCTCGACGGTCTCGGCGGCGATGGCGTCCCAGGTGTAGGTCTTGCGCAGCAGCGATGCTGCATTGGCTCGCATGCGGTCCGCCGCCGAGGGGTCGGCCACCACTTCGGCGATGCGGTCGGCCAGTTCATGATGGTTGCCCGGCTCGAACAACATGCCTGCATCGGTGCCATCGATGATCTCCGCGAGCCCCCCGGTACGAGCCGCGATCGTCGGTGCGCCTGCCGCCATGCCCTCGAGCGCGACGATGCCGAACGGCTCGTACAGCGACGGGATGACCACACAGATGGCACGCTGCAAGAGCCCGTGCAGCTCGTCGTCGGGCACGAAACCCGCCAACTGCACGATGTCGCTGACACCCTCCATGTCGATCTGGGTCTGCAGTTCGGGCAGGTAGCTGCCTCGCCCGGCGATGATGCAGCGGATGCCCGGTACCACAGGTCGCAACTCGCCGATGGCGCGCGCGAGCACCTGGAAACCCTTCTCGTACTGGATGCGGCCCCACGCAATGACGAGCGGCTCACGTTCACCGGCCGGCGTTGTCACCGGCATCCGCCAGCGTTCGGTGTCGACCCCGTTGGGCACCAGGTGAACCTTCGCGGCGGGGATTTCGAAGTTCTGTATGACTTCGCGCACCATGAACCGTGAGCAGGCGATGACTTCACGAGCTTGGTAGTTGAGCCACCACTCGACCGAGTTGATGGTGCCCGGCAGGCCTGGCGGCAGGTGGCCGCCGTGGCGCCCGCGCTCGGTGGCGTGGACGGTGGCCACCAGCGGCACCCCGAGCAACGTCTTGATCGTGTCGCCGGCCCAGGCGACCAGCCAGTCGTGAGCGTGAACGACGTCGGGCCGCCAGTCACCGAGCTGGGGAACCAGTTGCACCAGTTGGTGGTTGGCGGAGGCCATTCGTGCGACCAGGTCGTCGTCGGGCAACCAGGGCAGCCCGGCGTCGGCGCGCAGGACGCGCACACCCTTCACGACGGCATCGTCGGGTTCATCGGGGTGGTGCAGGCTGCACACCACGACGTCGTGGCCGGCGGCTTGCATCGCCCGCGCCAGGCCGTCGACATGGGCCGCAATTCCCCCGACGACGAGGGGCGGGTACTCCCACGACAACATCAACACGCGCACGGCTGCGAACGTAGCGCGACAACCATCACCGAGTGTGGGCTGGTGCCGTACGCTCGTGGTGTGGTGCTCCCGGATCTCGACCTTCATCTGTTCGGTGAGGGGACCCATCGCCGCCTGTGGAATTTGCTGGGCGCCGACACCTTGCCCGAGGGCGGTGTCCGCTTCGCGGTGTGGGCACCAAACGCGAAGTCGGTGGAGGTGATCGGCGATTGGAACGGGTGGGAACCCGGCACCGCGCTCGTACCGCAGGGCTCGTCGGGCATCTGGGCCGTCGTGTGCCCCACCGCGACTGCCGGGCAGCGCTACAAGTTCGGTGTCACGTCCGCCGCCGGGGCGTACGTGATGAAGGCCGACCCGATGGCCCGGCAGAGTGAGTGCCCGCCGTCCAACGCGAGTGTCGTTGCTGATCCCCACCCGTACGCGTGGGGCGACGACGAGTGGATGTCCTCTCGCAGCCACGCACCTGGCACGCCGCTGCGCATCTATGAAGCCCACATCGGCTCGTGGCGGTCCGGCGTGCACACGTACGCCGAGTTCGGTGAGCAACTGGCCGAGCACGTGGTCGCCCTCGGCTTCACCCACGTCGAGCTGTTGCCGGTGGCCGAGCACCCGTTCGGCGGGTCCTGGGGCTACCAGGTCAGCGGCTACTACTCTCCCACCGCCCGCTACGGAACGCCCGACGAACTGCGTCGATGGTCGACTCGTTGCACCGTCGTGGTATCGGTGTGATCATCGATTGGGTGCCAGCGCACTTCCCGAAGGACGAGTGGAGCCTGGCTCGCTTCGATGGCACCGCACTGTACGAGCACGCCGACCCGCGGCAGGGAGAGCACCCCGATTGGGGCACCTACGTCTTCAACTACGGCCGCAACGAGGTGCGCAACTTCCTCACCTCCAATGCGTTGTACTGGTTGCACGAGTTCCACATCGATGGGCTGCGGGTGGATGCCGTGGCCAGCATGCTCTACCTCGACTACTCGCGCCCGGCCGGTGGTTGGGTGCCCAATCGCAACGGCGGCCGCGAGAACCTGGAGGCCATTGCCTTCCTGCGCGAGGTGAACACGGTGGTGGCCGAGGAAGCCCCGACCGCGATGGTGATCGCGGAGGAGAGCACCGCCTGGCCGAAGGTCACACACCCGATCTCCTCCGGCGGTCTCGGCTTCACTCACAAGTGGAACATGGGATGGATGAACGACACGCTGGGCTACCTGCAGCACGACGCGGTGCATCGCCGGTTCCACCACCGTGAGCTGTCGTTCGGGCTGCTGTACGCGTTCAGTGAGCGTTTCGTGCTGCCGTTGAGCCACGACGAGGTCGTGCACGGCAAGGGCAGCCTGCTCGGCAAGATGCCTGGCGACGATTGGCAGCGCTTCGCCAACCTGCGTGCGTTGTACGCCTGGATGTGGGCGCAGCCCGGCGCACCGCTGCTGTTCATGGGGGCCGAGATCGCACCATTCACCGAGTGGAACGAATCCACGGGCCTGCCGTGGTATCTGCTCGAGCACGCGCCGCATCGCGGCATCCGCGACCTGCTGGCGGAGTTGAACCGCGTCGTCACGGCCTGGCCGGCGTTGTACGAACGCGATCATGAGCCCACCGGGTTCCAGTGGCTCGACGCCGACGACGCGGTGCACTCCGTGTTCGCGTTCCTGCGGTGGGGTTTCGCAGGCGGCACAGCGGTCGCGACTGCAGCCAACTTCACGCCGGTATCTCGGCCCGGGTACCGCATCGGGTTGCCCTGGGTGGGTGAGTGGCACGTCCTGCTCGACACCGACTCACCGAACTTCGGGGGCAGTGGTTTCGCCGGGTACGACCTGGAAGGGTTGCGCACGGGGAGCGCCGTGGTCACCGCGACCACGGAGGTCGCCTGGCAGGGGCAGCCTGCATCCGCTGTCATCGACGTGCCGCCGCTGGCGGTGTTGTGGTTGGGTTCAGTCAGACCGTGACCTGCGCACGAACATGATGTCGATTGCCATTTCGAGGATGTGGCGCGACGACCGTCTCCGTGCTGTCTTCGCCGCCTGCGTCACGCTCGGCCTTGCAGTTGGTGTGTTCGCGATCTCGTTCGGGGTCGCCTCCGTCTCGGCCGGAGCCTCGGTCGCGCAGACGTGTGTGCTGTCGCTGCTGGTGTTCACAGGAGCGTCGCAGTTCTCCGCCGTCAGCGTGCTCGGCGCGGGTGGCTCGCCGGCGTCGGCGTTGGGCGGAGGGGCCTTGCTGGCCGCTCGCAACGGCGCCTACGGGTTGGCGATGGCGCCGCATCTGAAGGGTCGATTGGGTACACGCCTGATTGCGGCCCAACTGACGATCGACGAGTCGACCGCGATGGCGGCGGCGCAGGACGACGAGGCGCATCGCTCGGCCGCGTTCTGGATCACCGGCGTGAGCGTCTACGTGTTCTGGAACATCGGCACGTTGGTCGGTGCCCTGCTGGGCTCGGCGGTCGACCCGAAGGTGTACGGCCTCGATGCGGCCTTTCCGGCGGCGTTCGTGGCCATGTTGTGGCCCAGCCTGCGCGAGCGCCGCTCGGCGACGGCCGCTCTCATCGGCGCGACGGTGTGCCTCGCGCTCATCCCGTTCACGCCGATCGGTGTGCCCATCCTGTGCGCTGCAGTGGGCGTTCTCGTGGGTATCCCTGCGCCGCAGGATGGTGCGCCATGAGCTGGACGTTCGTGTTCGCCCTGGCCGTGATTGCGTACGCGTTCAAGGTGCTCGGTCTGGTGCTCATCGGCGATCGCCCGCTGCCGCCCATGCTCGATCGCTGCGTCGAACTCATCCCGGCTGCGCTGATCGCCGCCCTCGTGGTGAAGGACACGTTCAGCGTCGGTCAGCAGCTGCAGATCGATGCGCGGGTGGCGGGCGTGGCCGCAGCGGTGATCGCGGCGTGGCGCAAGGCCCCGCTGATCGCAGTGATCGTGATCGGCGCCGCGGTGACAGCCGCACTCCGTGCCCTGACGTGAAGATTCAGGGTCGTGAACTCAGGGTGGTGAAAGTCAGCGAGCGCGGTGTTCTACGAGGCTCTTGAGGCCGCGCAGGTTGCGCTTCCAGATTGCTTGCAGCACGAGCTTGCCGCCGATGAAGGCGCCGATCGGACCGCCGAGCCACCACGGGAACACCAGCGTTTCCTCCCAGACGAAGCGGGTGCGGCGGGCGGGACCCTGTCGTGAAGGTGTGTGTGGTGAAGGTCCATGTGGTGAGGGGTCGATGGGCTCGAGGGTGAACCGACCGTTGCCGGTGACCAGGCCGATGTGGCGCACACCCATCACCTCACGCGGCACCCACTCCGTGATCTCCATACGGTCGACCAGCTTGATCGGCCCGACCTTGGTGTCGCACAGGAACTCGGTGCCAACGCCGCGGGTCTGGTCCGACGTGAAGCGGATGGCGACTGCGTCGTGCATCCAGTCCACGTGACGATCGACCGGTTCGACGATCTCCCATACCTGCGCGGGCGTGGCATCGATCTCGACAGCGACGCGGATGCCCGCCATGATGCTCTACGCCTTGACGGCGACGTTGCGCAACTGCGCGGCGGCATTTTCAGGCGACACGATGTTGATCATCACGCCGGTGCCACGCTCGAACCCGGCGGTGGTGACCAGCTTCGGGAACAGGTGGATGTGCCAGTGGTACGAGCCGTTGTAGTGGTGCGGCGCGGTGTGGAACACGAGGTTGTAGGAGAAGTCACCATGGACCTCGCGCAGCGACAAGAGCGAATCACGAATGGCGATACCCATCGCGCGCAGCGTTGTGTCGGTGCTGTCGATCAGGTGGAGGTCGTGGCTGCGCGGGATGATGAGCAGTTCGTACGGAGTGCCTGCCCAGTAGGGACTGACGCACACGACCTCATCGGTGGCGAACAGCACTCGCTTGCCATCGGCGAGCTCTGCTTCGACGGTGGCACACAGGATGCAGCCGCCCTCGAAGCGAGTGAAGGCACGCTGCTCCTCGAGGATCTCGCCCGGCACGAACGGGAGGCCCAGCAGCTGCCCGTGGGGGTGCGCCAGCGAGGCGCCCGCCTCGCGGCCGTGATTGATGATGGCCTGTGTGTAGCGAACATGCGTGGTGGCCGCGTGCTCTTGCAGGCGACGCTGCAGCATCAACATCATGTCGCCGGCGTCGTCGTCGGAGATCAGGTGAGCGCCGCCCTCGTGCACCGGCGTGAAGACGAAAACCTCGTGGATACCGCTTGCCTCGGCCTCCACATGCACGGGGCCGAGGTGATGCACCGCGAACGGCTCGTCGCCATCGAACGCGGGATACAGGTTGGGGATCAGGCGCATGCGCCAATGACCGCCGGCATCGAGGGTCTCCAATGCGGACGGGGTGGCTTCCTCGTGGCCTGGGCAGAACGGGCACGGACGGCCGGGATCGGCCTCCACTTGCGCGTTGCGCGGAGCGAAGTCGGTAGGGCGATCGGCTCGATCTGCCACGATCGTGACCCACCGCCCAGTCAGCGGGTTCAGACGAAGTTGACTCACAGTAAGGACAGCCTATGACCTGTCAAGCGGCAAAGGGTGGACCAGGATCCGAATTTGCGCGGGCCCCCTTGCAAAAGACCGACACATGGCGTTGGCTGTCGGGGCCGAAAGGGGCTTTGTCGAACGATTCCCAGCGGTCTACCAGGGTGAACCCTGCCGCTGATGCCATTTCGTCGAGCTGCGCCGTGGTGGCCCAGCGAATGCTCCATGGTCGCAAGCGCACGCCGCCGGCCTCGGTGATGTCGACGTACTGGCCCTCGGCTCGTTGGGCGGCGGGATCGGCGGTGCTGACGCTCAGCACCACCCGATCGGCGGTCACCGAACGCACGGCGATGCTCGATGTGGGTTCCTGCCCGGGGTCGGGTACGAAGGCTTCGATCACGAAGCCTCCGCCGTCGGACAGACGGTTTGCGACCTGCTCGAAGCAGGCTTGCTGGCGATCGTGGCTGAGCAGGTTGAAGAACGTGTTGTAGGCGACGAACACGAGGGCGAAAGGGCCCGCGGGTAGGCCGTCGACCATGTCGCCGAGGTGAACTTGCACGGTCGACCCACTGGTCTTGGCCGCGAGTCGTTGCAGCATCAACTCGCTGGTGTCGAGGCCGTGCACCTCTACGCCCGTGGCCGCGAGCGGGATGGCGAGGCGACCGGTGCCGACCCCGAGCTCGAGCACGCGACCGCCCACTGCCAGCTCCGAGAGGGTGCGAGTGGTGGTGGCGACGTCGCTGATCCCCTGGTACCAATCGTCGTAGACGTCGGCGAAGGCGTCGCCGTAGCTCGCGTCGTGGTATCCCCGCATCGCTCCATCTTGCGGCATGTGTGGCTGCTGCCGCCAGCGGGAATCGTGCAACTCCCCGCACGGTGACGAGATTCGGTCAGAATGGCCCGGTGAGTGAATGGGCGGGCATCGAATCGGC
>JANONE010000161.1:0-4827 GCA_031420675.1 Ilumatobacteraceae bacterium
GCTCTGCGAGATGCTGCAGCCCTGGCCGCCCACCTTCACGTCGGTGACGACATCGCCCTCCACCTGCAGGTACACGTCGATCTCGTCGCCGCACAGCGGGTTGTGCCCCACTGCGTGGGGTGCGGGTGGCGGTAGTTCGCCACGGTTGCGCGGGTTGCGATGGTGATCGAGGATGATCTCGCGGTACAGGTCTTCCAAGCCGGGCATGAGGGCCTCCTACGAGCCGAAGATATCGCTGGCGCTGTCGAGCGCATCGGCCAACACGTCGACATCTGCCGTGTCGTTGTACAGATAGAAGCTGGCGCGGGCCGTTGCGGTCACGCCCAGCAGGCGCATCAGCGGCTTGGCGCAGTGGTGGCCGGCACGCACGCATACGTTGCGTTGGTCGAGCACCTGGCTGAGATCGTGAGGGTGGATGCCGCGGAACCCGAAGCTGAACGTTGCACCGCGCGCCTCCACGTTGCACGGGCCGTGCAGTTGGATGTCGTCACCGAAGCGCTCGTCGAGCGTGCGCATCGCGTAGCCCGCCATCTCGATCTCGTGCTGGCGGACGTTGGCCATGCCGAGACCTTCGAGGAAGTCGATCGCCGCGCCCAACCCGACCACCTCGGTTATCGGAGGAGTGCCTGCTTCGAACTTGGCGGGAAGCTCGGCGCAGCTGAAACCGTCGAGCCGCACTTCGGTGATCATGTTGCCGCCGCCGAGGAACGGGGGCATCGCGTCGAGCAGTTCCTCTCGGCCCCACAGCACCCCTACGCCCGATGGGCCGCACATCTTGTGACTGCTGAAGGCCATGAAGTCGGCGCCCCACGCCTGCACGTCAGTGACGTTGTGCGGCACGTACTGGCAGCCGTCGACGATCGCCAGCGCGCCCGCCGCGTGCGCCGCGGTGCACAGTTGCTGAACCGGTGTGATGCTGCCCAGCACGTTGCTCATCGCCGTGAAGCTGAACACTTTCGCGCCCTGCAGCAGCTGGGGGAGGTCGGTGAGGTCGAGCTGGCCGTCGCGGGTGAGTGGCACCCAGCGCAACACGATGCCGCGCTCGGCCACCAGCATGTGCCACGGCACGATGTTCGCGTGGTGCTCCATGTGGGTGAGCAGTACCACGTCGCCGGCGCTCAGGTTGGCCCGGCCCCACGTGTACGCGAGCAGGTTCAGCGACTCGGTGGCGTTCTTGGTGAAGATGATTTCGTGCGCGCGACGCGCGTTGATGAACCGCTGCACTTTCGTGCGGGCACCCTCGTAGGCATCGGTTGCTTCCGCCGCCAACGCATACGCGCTGCGGTTGATGGGCGCATACGACTGCTCCATGAAGGTGCTCATCGCCTCGATCACCACTTGCGGCTTCTGCGAGGTGTTCGCTGAATCGAGGTACACCAGCGGCGCGCCGTTCATCTCACGCTGCAGCAGCGGGAACTGTTCCTTGATCGCCGCGACGTCGAGGCGGGCGGGCTTGCTCATCGAAACGCCTCGTATCCGTCCTTCTCCAGCTGTGCTGCCAGTTCCATGCCCCCGCTGGCAACGATGCGACCGTCGACCATGATGTGCACGTGGTCGGGGGCCACTTCGTCGAGCAGGCGCTGGTAGTGGGTGATCAGCACGACGCCCATCTTGGGCCGGTCGGCGCGGATTTCGCGAATCCCCTTGGCGACGATGCGCAGCGCGTCGATGTCGAGCCCGGAGTCGGTTTCGTCGAGGATCGCGATCACGGGTTCGAGGATCGCCATCTGCATGATCTCGTTGCGCTTCTTCTCGCCGCCGCTGAAGCCTTCGTTGAGGTAGCGGTCGACGAACGAGCTGTCCATGCCCAGCCGTCTCATCCAGTCCATGGTGGCCAGCCGAAGTTCGAGCACGCTGAGGTCGAGCCCCTTGCGAGCCGAGAGCGCCTGGCGCAGGAACTGGATGACGGAGACACCGGGGATCTCCTGCGGGTACTGGAAGGCGAGGAACATGCCGGCCTTGGCCCGAACGTCGGTGGGCCAGTCGGTGACGTCGTCGCCCTGGAAGTAGATGCGGCCGTCGGTGACCTCGTACTCGGGGCTTGCCATCAGGGTGCTGGCGAGGGTGCTCTTGCCCGAACCGTTGGGCCCCATGATCGCGTGCACCTCGCCTTTGGCGACCGTGAGCGACAGACCACGGAGAATGTCGGCTGCATCGTCCTCGTCGGAGACTGGCCGGGCGTGCAGGTTGTCGATGCGGAAGAGCTCGGTCACGGCGGCCAGTCTATTTCCCCTATGGCCGTAGTGGAAACCCGGCCTTGCAGGATGTTCGCACAGCCGATCAGGTCGTCGGCTGGTAGGTCAGCAGGTCGTCGAGGATGGCGGTGAGGGCCGACGGTTCGGTGCGGGGGTGCACGACGCAGATGCGCAGGCATGGCGCGCCGTGCCACGAGGTGGGCACCACCAGGTACCTGCCCTCGCAGGCGCGCCGTTTGCTCCACTCCAGGTAGTCCTCGCGACTCCATCCCTCGCGAGTGAACAACACGATGGACAGCTCCGGTTCCAGCAACAGTTGGAACTCCGGCCGGGCGGCAACCTCGTCGGCGAAACCGCGAACGGTTCGGATGGCGGTGTCGACCGCATCGGCGTACGCCCGCGTGCCATAGGTGACCAGCCCGAACCACAGCGGCAGCCCGCGGGCGCGGCGGGAGAGGTGGTAGGCGTAGTCGCTGGGGTTCCAGTCGCCGCGGTTCACCGCGTCGAGGTAGGCGCCGTGCTGCGCGTGGGTAGCGGCGGCCGGTCGCGGGTCGCGATAGATCAGTGCCGCGCTGTCGTACGGGGCGAACAACCACTTGTGTGGGTCGACGCCGAAGCTGTCGGCGCGCTCGACGCCCTTGAACCGGTCGCGGGCGATGCTGCTGCTCAGCGCGGCGAGGCCGTAGGCGCCGTCGACGTGCATCCACAGGCCGCGGGCAGCGCACACGTCGGCGATCGCGTCGAGCTCGTCGATGACGCCGGCATTGGTCGTGCCGCCCGTGGCGACGACCGCGAACACATCGTCGTGTTCGTGTGCTCGCAGCGCGGTCTCCAGTGCGGCGCCGGTCATCCGGCCGTGATCGTCGGTGCGCACCGGCAACACGTCGACGTCCATCACGCGCGCGGCGGCGCGCACCGATGCGTGCACTTCGTCGGTGACGGCGACGGTGTATCGCGGCGGCCGCCCGCCGCGCCGGTCGGTGAACACGTCGCGGGCCGTGACGAGCGCGCTCAGGTTGGCCGCCGAACCGCCCGACACGAACACTCCACCCGCCTCGGGGGGGAAGCCGGCAAGGTCGGAGAGCCAGCGCAGTGCCTGGTTCTCGGCGGCGATCGCGCCGGCACCGGATTCCCAGTTGCCACCGAAGATCGACGAGGCGCTGACCACCAGGTCGAACATGGTCGACGCGATGGAAGGCGCCGTCGGCACGAAGGCCAGGTTCATCGGATCGTCCATCGGCCGGCAAGCCGGCATCAGCACGTCGCGAAACAGGTGCAACGCTTCCAAACCGCCCACGCCGTCGGGCGTGACCGCGTGGGCGAGGGCGGCAGTGAGCTCGTCCGCAGGGTGGGCGCCCCATTGGGTGTCCTTCGGCAGCCGCAGGCGCTCGATCGCGTAGCCGATCACCGAGTGGGCGAACAGGTTGGTGTCGTCGTCCCATGCATGCATCGAGGGAGCCATCAGCTGTCCTTGCTATGCGACCGAGGACTTGGCGCTTGCCGCAGCCGGCGTGGGCGCCGGTTGCGTGTGCAGAGCCCTCCAAATGGCCGGGTACGAGCGATACTCGACCGTCGAGTCCAGGTAGTTGGCTTCACGGAGTGCGGCATCGAACTTCGCCAGGTTGCGGAAAGGCACGCCGGAATCGACGTGGTGGGGGAGGTGCAGGCCGATGCGGTACGGCACCACCAGGAAGCGTGCGAGAGGACGCTGCCGGACCGCGTGTGTCGTCTGCCGTCGGTCGGGGGAAGCCTGCATGCCGCCGTGCTCGGCGACGGAACGAAGCCGGTTGATCACGCGCCAGGCGGTGAGGTATGGCGCCAGCCAGAAGAATGGGTACAGCCACCAGAAACCGCTGATGATCGACGCGGCGAGCAGGAACAGCTGCACGATCATGATCTTCCAGAACGTACGTCGGGACTTCTGGTCGCGGCTGCGCGCGGAGGCGAGGAACTCCGCCATCAACTTGATGCCGGTGCGACCGGTGGCGTCGCGCAGCAGCTTGCGGCGGAAGCTGGCGGTGGAGACCGGATACCCGACGTACAGCGCCAGGTCCGGTTCGTCGGGCCCGAACTCCTCGCGGTGGTGCGCGGCGTGGACCCGCCGGTAGCCATCGACGTTGGTGAGCGACGGGTAGCCCAGCAGCCACCGGCCGACGAAGTCGTTGGCCCTCTTGTCGCGCAACAGCAGCCGGTGGGCGGCCTCGTGCATCAGCGAGAGGTACTGGGCGAAGGTGCGGCCCATCAGCAGGAAGGTGACCGGCCAGACCCACGGCGCGAGCGCCACGGTGGCCCACAGCACCAGGCCGGTCTGCACGTAGAGGAAGAGCACTGACCACGCGTTGCGCCAGGAGGGGATGCGCCGTAATTGCTCGCGGAACGCGGGCTTCGGCCGGCCATCGAGCCGGATGAGTTCGGTCTCCCGGCAGACCGGAAGCGTGGTGAGCACCATCCCCGACATGCCCAAGATCCTACGACCCTTCGCCACGTGCCCACGTATGGCCCATCCGAGTCGCACGTTGCCGGTCCGAGTGTCACCGCCCATACGAGTGGGTTCTCGCCCCCCCGGGGGCGGGTAACCACACCCACGGCAACGTGCCACTCGGCCCGGCCCCAAAGGACACGGAGCGCCCCC
>JANONE010000162.1:0-9642 GCA_031420675.1 Ilumatobacteraceae bacterium
CGAGACGCTGGCGCAGTTCTTCCAGTGGGGCGGCCTGGCATGGCTGCTCAACGGAACGTTGATGCTGCTGGTGGCGGGCGTGATGTTGGCGTACGACTGGGTGCTGGCCCTCGTCGCTTTCGCGGTGGCCGCCCCGCTCGGCTACGTGCTGCGGCGCGTGCAGAGCCACCTGTCGACGGCCTACGACGCAGCCCGTGGCCGCAACGCCGACGTGATGACCCAAATCAGCGAGCTGGTCGCCGGCGCCGAGACGCTACGCGCCTACGACGCCGGCCCCTACTACGCGCGCCAGGTCGAACAAGCCAGTCACGAACGTTCCGACTCGTTCATCCGTGCCGGCACCATCGGCGCCTTCATGTTCCCGTCGGGCGAGGTGTTCAGCGTCTTCACCGTCGCCGCGGTCGTGTCGGTGGGCGTTCTGCGAGGCCCCGGCAGCGGGCTCACGGCTGGCGCGATGGTGGGTTTCGTGTTCCTCACCTACAAGTTCCTGGAGCCCATCGCCGGGTTCACGGAAGTGCTCGACCAGACGCAAACGGCCATCGCGGGCATGCGGCGGGTGCTCGGTGTGCTCGAGATCCCCATCGGCCCGCCCGAGCCCGACGTGGTCGTGCCGCTGCCCACAGGCTCGCTCGATGTCACCATCGACTGCGTCGACTTCAGCTATCGAAGTCGCGGCGACGACGACGAGCCACCAGTGCTCATCGGTGTGTCCGCGCACATCCCGGCCGGGCAGCAGGTGGCAGTGGTCGGCGAGACGGGTTCTGGCAAGACCACGCTCGGTCGCCTCATCGCCCGGCTCGCCGACCCCAGTGCCGGCACCGTGCTGGTCGGTGGGGTGCCCCTCACGCGGGTGTCGAACGCCGATCTGCGCACGCGACTGACGGTGGTGCCTCAGGAGCCATTCCTGTTCGAGGGCAGCATTGCCGACAACCTGTCCTTCGCCCGCCCGAATCTGTCGCAGGCCGATCTCGAACATGCCATCGACGAGCTCAACCTTCGCGACTGGCTCGACACGTTGCCCGATGGCATCGATACCGAGGTCGGTCAGCGCGGCACGCAACTGTCGGCGGGCGAACGTCAGCTGGTTGCCCTCATCCGGGCGTCGCTGGTCGACCCGGCCGTGCTGGTGCTCGACGAGGCCACGTCGTCGGTCGATGCGCTCACCGAGGTGCGCCTGTCGCGGGCTCTCGAGCGGCTGGCCTCGGGTCGCACCACTATCGCCATCGCGCACCGCCTGTCGACTGCGGCGCGGGCTGATCGTGTGCTGGTGCTCGATCGCGGCCGGCTCGTGCAGGATGGGTCGCACGCGGAACTGGTGCAGAGTCCAGGTGTGTATTCGCGTATGTTCGAGGCGTGGGTGGCAGCGACGTCTGCAGACTGACGTCCAGACCACTAGGCGCGGCCACCCGGCGCCGGCTCAAGGATTGGGTTTGAAGGGGGTGGGGCCGTTGACCGCGTCGATCGCGCACTGCACCCGTTCCCCGGTCACGAATGCCGTCGTGTGGAACGTTGCCGTGTTGCCCGGCGCGAGGGAACGGACGGTCGCTTCATCGGTGTCGAGTACATCGCCGTCGGCGTTGTAGCTGACGACGATCGTGTAGCTGTGCGTCACGTCGTCGTCGTTGGTGATGCTGCCGTCGAGGGTCACCAAGCCGTCGGTCGTGACACAACTGTCGATCTGGGCGGTGTGCGGACCGATGTCGAGGAACTGGTCGAACTCGCGCATCACGCTGCGGGTGAGGAAGAACCCGAGCACGGAAACTCCGAGTGCGGCCACCGACAACGCCATTCCGGCGATCGCGAAGCTGCGCCCGGTGGCCTGCTGGCGGCGGCCGCGCCCGAGGGCGATGAAGCCGAACACGATGGCGGTGATGGCGCCGGCCGCACCCAGGACGAAGACGAAGGGAGCCCACCCGATCACGAGCGACGCGAGGCCGACCACGAACGAGGCGACGGCAAATCCCCGTGACGGCGGCCGTGTCATCGGCGCAGCCAAGCCCCACCCTTGTTGGGGGGCGGCCGGACCGGCCTGGTCGACGTAGCGCTGGCCGTGGAGCGAGACATCAGAGGTCCACCGCTCGCCGTTGAAGTAGCGGAACTCGAAGCGACCCGTGGGGTCGGGGTGCCAATCGGCTGGCGCAGGGTTCGGTTCCACACGGCGACGATATCCGGATGCTCACCCTCCGACCGTGGTGGCCGGGCCGCCGGCCCTCTACGATCGACGTTGTCATGGAACTCGTTCTCATCCGCCACGGCGAACCCGAATGGGTTCGCGAGGGACTCAACGTCGTCGATCCTCCGCTCACCGAACGCGGCCGCATGCAGGCCGAACGCGTCGGTTCTGCACTCAGCGGCGAGTACTTCGACGAGATCATCATCTCGCCTCTTCAGCGGGCCCGGCAGACGGCAGCGCCCTTGCTCGTGGCCCAGGGTCGGTTAGAAACGGTCGAGCCGTTCCTGGAGGAGATCCGCGAACCGAACTGGCATGGCACGCCAGTCGAACTTGCTCGCACTGCCTACGAAGAAGACCGAGCGCGCACCTCCGAGGAACGCTGGAACGGCCTCAGCGGCGGTGGCGAACCACCCCGCGACTTCGTGGAACGGGTCCGGTCGGGTGCCGATGTCTACTGGGCGTCGCGTGGCATGTACCGCGCCAAGCAGACGCTGCCGCTGTGGCACCTCGACGCCGCCGAGCGCAGGATTGCCGTGTTCGCTCATGCCGGCACCAACGGCGTGCTGCTGTGCCACCTGCTCGGCCTCGACCCGGTGCCGTGGGAATGGGACCGCTTCGTCACTCAGCATGCGTCGATCACGCGTTTGTCGACGATGCAGATGCGCGACGGCTACACGTTCTCGCTGAACCGGCTCAGCGACGTGGAGCACCTGCCGCGCGAAGCCCGCACGCTCTGACCTGCCGCCCAGCCGCTACCACGCCCAGCCGTTACCAAGCGCAGCGCAGGCGCTTGATGCCGTTGATGAAGTTGCTCTGCAGGTAGTCGGGTTCGCCGACGGTGTGCAAATTGGGCATCCGGCGCCGGATCTCGTCGAACATGACGGTGATCTCGCGCCGAGCCAGGTTGGCGCCCAGGCAGAAGTGTGGGCCGCCGGCGCCGAAACCCACCTGCGCGGGCTGCATCGACCGTAGGACGTCGAACTTGAACGGGTCCGTGTACACCTTGTCGTCGCGGTTCGCCGAGCAGTACCACATCACCAGCTTCTGGCCGGCCTCGATCTTTTGCCCGCCGACCACAGTGTCTTCGACAGCCGTGCGACGGAAGTGAACCACCGGCGTGGAATAGCGCACGATCTCATCGACCGCTGTGCGACTGTTGGCCGCAAAGTCGTCGAACCACAGGTCGCGCTGTTCGGGGTGCTGCGTCAGCAGGTGCATGCCGTGGCTGATGGCATTGCGGGTGGTCTCGTTGCCGGCGACGACGAGCAGGATGAAGAACGAGCCGAACTCCTGCGCCGTCAATCGCTCGCCATCCACCACGGCATGCATCATCACCGACGTCAGGTCGTCGCGGGGTTTGGCCAGCCGGTCCTCGCCCAGTGCCTGGGCGTACTGGAACATGCCCATGCCGGCGGCGAACAGGTCCTCGAAGGTGGTGGTGAACTCCGGGTCGCCGACACCGAGGATGACGTTCGTCCAGCGGAACACCTGCTCCTCGTCGGCGTCGGGAATGCCCATCATCTCGCAGATGATCTGCAGCGGCATCGGGGCCGCCACCTCGTGGACGAAGTCGCACTCACGGTCGGGGAACTGCTCCAGCATGCGGTCGACAACGCCCGCCGCCTTCGCCTTCACATATTCCTCCACGCGGGCGATCTCCTTGGGCGTGAAGCCTTTGGAGACGATGGAGCGCAAGCGGAAGTGGCGGGGATCGTCCATGCTGATCATCGAGCCGAAGAACTCGGCGATCTCGATCGGCATGTCGCCTATGTTCACGCCGCGACCACTGGCGAACTGCTGCGGGTTGCGGCTCACGTGCCATACGTCTTCGTGGTTGACCAGCGACCAGTAGCCGGGGCCGCGAGGGAACTGGGCGTCGGGGAAGTCGAACTCGTCCCACCAGCTCACCGGCTGCTCGCGGCGCAGTGTCAGAAAGGCACCCTCGCGATGCTCGCGAGGAGTGATCCAGAACTCCGGATCGGACAGGTCGAACGAACCAAGGGCCACATCGGCGAGTTGCATCTGCGGATCGTAACCAAGCTGTCGGCTGCGGCGGCGGTCGTGCTCAGCCAGTCGCCCGAGCGCAACCTCGACCGCATCTCTGCCAGTCACCCCGACCACATCGCCGCCGGTCGGCCAGCCTCGGGTTGCAGCCAGGTAACCGCCGGTAGCTACGCTCCAGCGTTGTTCCGGCGCCCGTCACGCCCTCAGACATCCAAGGGGAACTTCCATGACCGAAGCAGTGATCGTCGCTACCGCACGCAGCCCGATCGGCCGTGCCAACAAGGGTTCGCTGGTCAGTCTGCGCCCCGACGACATGGCCGCCCAGATCGTCCGGGCGCTGATGGCGAAGGTGCCGCAGGTGCAGGCCAATGATGTGCAGGACCTGATGATGGGCATCGGCCAGCCCGCCGGCGAAGGCGGCTTCAACATCGGTCGCGTCGTTGCGGCGCTCGCGGGTCTGCAAGACGTCCCCGGAGTGACCGTCAACCGTTACTGTTCGTCCAGCCTGCAGACCATTCGTATGGCATTTCACGCCATCAAGGCCGGCGAGGGCGACTGCTTCATCGCCGCCGGTGTGGAGACCGTCAGCCGCTATGCCAACGGCGCCAGCGACGTGGCCCCCAACGCGATCTTCAAGGGTCCCGGCGAGCGCACCAAGCTGCGCGCCCAGGGCGGCCAAGGCCCGTGGACCCCGCCGGAGGGCCTTCCCGACATGTACATCGCGATGGGTCAGACCGCCGAGAACGTGGTGGAGGTGGAGGGCATCACCCGCGAGGAGATGGACCGCTTCGGTGTCCGCAGCCAGAACCTGGCCTGCGCCCATGTCGACAACGGCTTCTTCGAACGCGAGATCACCCCGCTCACCCTGGAGGACGGCTCTGTGGTGTCGAAGGACGACGGCCCCCGCCCCGGTACCAACTACGAGGCCGTCAGCCAGCTCAAGCCGGTCTTCCGCCCCGATGGCACTGTCACGGCCGGCAATGCCTGCCCGCTCAACGACGGCGCCGCAGCAGTGCTCGTGATGAGCGATACCAAGGCCAAGCAGTTGGGCCTCACCCCGCTGGCGCGCATCGTCGCCTCCGGCGTCTCGGGCCTCAACCCGGAGATCATGGGTCTTGGCCCGATCGAAGCCATTCGCCAGACTCTCGGGCGTGCGAACATGACGATCGACCAGATCGATCTCGTCGAGATCAACGAGGCTTTCGCCTGCCAGGTGATCGGCTCGGCCAGGCACCTCGGCATCGACCTCGACAAGCAGATGAACGTGCACGGCGGCGCCATCGCCCTCGGTCACCCGTTCGGCATGACCGGCGCCCGCATCATGACCACGCTGCTCAACGGCCTCGAGTTCGAGGACAAGACCTTCCGCCTGGAGAGCATGTGTGTCGGCGGCGGCCAGGGCATGGCCATGATCGTCGAGCGCCTCAGCTGAGCGTTGCACCCTGCTGTCGTTGCCGTTGCTGTTGTCGCTGCATCTGCCGTTGAGTTTTGAGCGGCCGTCGGCCCTGGGCAAGCGACAGCAGAGCGAACAGCGCCACGCCGGCACCGGCGATGGTGAACATCCATTCCGATCCCAGCCGTTCGTAGAGCCCTCCGGCGAGATAGGCCGTGACGGCGGCAACGAACAGGTTGCAGGCACCTGAGAGACCCTGGGCCGCTGCTGCGCGACCGACAGGGGCTCCGCTGGCGACGACGGCATGCGCCGCGGGAACACCCAGCGCCTGCGTGCAGCCCTCGACCACACTCAACACGATGATCAGCAGCGGCGCGGCGATGAACCCGTACGCCATCGTCAGCGGCGCTACCGCCAGTGCGCTGAGCACGGCAACGCGCAGCGCCCCTCGCCGATCGGCGAGCCGCCCGCCGGTGGTGGCCAGCAATGCGAATGGCACCCCGTAGGCCAGGAAGCTGAACCCGATCAACTGGTCGCTCGCCCCGAGGTCGGTGAGGTAGCGGTCCAGCGTGGCATCGTAGAAGCCGACGGGCAGGAACAGCGCGGTGCTCATCAACACGCCGGCCCGGACACGTGGGAGGCGCAGCAGGTCGAAAGCCATCCGATGCCCGTCGCTGATCGGTGGCGTCGGCAGCGCCCGAGGCGCCAGCATCGCAGCAGCCGCCAGTGCAAAGGCACCCGCCACCAGGAAGGGAACCTTGAGACCGAAGGGGCCGACGAGCATGCCGCCGATCGCCGGGCCGGTGACGAACCCCGCCAGCTCCACACCGCTGATGGTGCCCAGGCGCTTGGCGACGTTGCGGTCGCTGATGCTGATGGCGATGGCACGCGAGGCAGGTATGAACAAGCTGTTGGACAGCCCGACGACCGCACGTGACGCGACGAGCGTGAGGAGCGAGCCGGACAGAGCGAACAGAACGCTGCCCAAGACCGCCATGCCGAGGCCGGCCAACAGCAAAGTCTTGGAATGGCCGCGGTCGGCGAATGGAGCCAACAGCACCTGCCCGATGAGACCGACCAGGAATCCGGACCCGGCGATCAGGCCCAGCCCGGTGTCGCTGAACCCGTACTTGTCCTGAAGGTTGCTGAGCAGTGAGAAGACGACGCTGTTGGCAACCCCGATGGCGGCAGTGGCGAGGAGAAGGGGGTACCAGCCGGCCGTACGGCCGGCGGTCACGCCGTGTCCTGCGCGTGGACCTGCGCTCGAACCCGCACCATCTCTGGTTCGGTCGGGCATTGGGACGCACGCAGGACGTAGTGGCTGCCGCCGGCGCTGAGCTTGGCCAGGCACCAGCCGCCCGGAGCGTCGCACTCGCCGTCGCCGATGGAATGCAACGAATCGATGTCGAGCCCGGCAGTCTCGGCCTCCGCGTGCCAGAGCGAGACGAGTCCACGGCGTAGCTCGGGGTCGTCGACCAGGTCGGTGCCGTGCAGCAGCAGCTCCACGGTGGTGATCGTGACGTGCTGCACCTGGGCGAGATTGACGACATCGCCACCGAGTTCGCCATCCAGCATGACGACCACCGGGCCGCCGGTGCCGGCGACGCCGCCGATGAACCCGTAGCGCACGAGCGGCAGGCCGTCGTCGTCGATGCACTCGTAACGGATGCGGTCGCCGGGGGAGAAGATCATGCAAGCGCCTCGGCCAGCACGGCATCGGCGAGCGCGGGCCAGAGCATCAGCGCCTCCGCCGACCATTCATCGAACGCACGGTCGGTGAGGGCGAGACAAGCGACGTGTGCCCCCGGATCCACCCACAGGAGGGTACCGGCTCCTCCGAAGTGTCCGAACGTGCCCGACGAATTGCTCCGACCCGTCCAGTGTGGTTGCTTGTCGCCGCGGATCTCCGTGCCGAGGCCCCAGGGGCAGTCGTCGTAGCGGCCGACACCCGGCACCACGCCGGCGAGGCCAGGAAACTGCACGGTGTGGAACAGGTCGGCGCTGGCCTGGCTGATCAGGCGCGGCGCCCGTAGCTCGGCCACGAAGCGCAACAGGTCGCGCACGGTGCTGCGCACACCGTTCGTCGGCAAACCGCGCAGTTCGGTGGCATGCATGCCCAAGGGTTGCAGCAACGCCTCGCGCTGGTAGTCGGCGTAGGGCATGCCGGCAGCCTCGGCGAGGGCGGCGGCCACCATCTCGATGCCCGTGTTGCTGTAGATCCGCCGGCGGCCCGGTCGTGCGATCGGCTCAGTGCCATCGAACGCGTAACCACCGGCGTGGGCCAGCAGATGCCGTAACGTGCAGCCCGGCTGTCCGCGCGGCTGGTCGAGGTGCAGGGTGCCTTCCTCGCACGCGATCTGCACCGTCCAGCCCACCATCATCTTCGAGATCGAGGCCAGCCGGAACGGGTGATCGACGGGACCGATGGTGGCGACGGTGCCATCGGGCAGCACCGCTGCCGCGGCAACTGTGGTGACGGGCCAGTCGGCGGTGAGCTGCAAGGCCTGCACGTCGTCGGCCCGCGGCTCAGGCGAGGCCGGTGCTGCGCAGGCCCTCTGCCACGTGGAAGGCGAGATCGAGGCTCTGGCGAGCGTTCAGTCGCGGGTCGCACACCGTTTGGTAGCGGTCGTCGAGCTGGCTGTCGAGGATCTTGTCGGCGCCGCCCGTGCACTCGGTGACGTTGTCGCCGGTGAGCTCGACGTGGATGCCGCCGGGCCAGGTGGCCTCCGCCTTGTGCGCCCGCACGAAGCCGTCGATCTCATCGCAGATGGCGGTGAACTCACGGGTCTTGCGGCCGCTGACGCTGGTGATCGTGTTGCCGTGCATGGGGTCGCAGGCCCAGACGACCGGATGACCGGACTCGCGCACGGCACGCAGCAACGGGCGCAGGGAAGCCTCCACCTTGTCGGCGCCCATGCGGCTGATCAGCGTCAACCGGCCGGGGATGCGCGCCGGGTTCAGCTTCTCGCACAGCTCGAGCACGAACGTTGGATCGGTGGACGGCCCGACCTTGCAACCGATCGGGTTGCCGACGCCGCGCATGAACTCGACATGCGCCGAATCGAGCTGGCGGGTGCGCTCGCCGATCCAGAGCATGTGGGCCGAGCAGTCGTACCACGCACCGGTGAGCGAATCCTCGCGGGTCAACGCTTCCTCGTAGCCGAGCAGGAGCGCCTCGTGGCTGGTGTAGACGTCGGTCTCGTGCAGCTGGTGGTTTCCCTCGGTGTCCACCCCGCAGGCGCGCATGAAACGCAACGCCCGGTCGATCTCGGCGGCCAACTGCTCGTAGCGCTGGCCCTCGGGGCTACTGGCCACGAACTCCTGGGTCCACGCGTGCACCCGGGCGAGGTCGGCAAAGCCGCCCTTGGTGAACGCCCGCAGCAGGTTCAGCGTCGCCGCCGACTGGTTGTAGGCCTGCACCAAGCGGTCGGGGCTGGGGATGCGAGCAGCTTCGGTGGCTGCATCGCCGTTGACGATGTGGCCGCGGAAGGTGGGCAGCTCGAGATCGCCGACCATTTCGGTGGTACTGGAGCGCGGCTTGGCGAACTGGCCGGCGATGCGGCCCACCTTCACCACCGGCACGCCGAGCGAGTAGGTGAGCACGACCGACATCTGCAGGATGACGCGCAACTTCTCGCGAATGTTGACGGCGGAGAAGTCCTCGAAACTCTCCGCGCAGTCACCAGCCTGCAACAGGAACGCATTACCGGCGGCCACTCGGGCCAGCGAGTTCTGCAGTGAACGGGCCTCGCCGGCGAACACCAGCGGGGGGTAGGAGGCAACCTGCTTCAGGGCACGATCGAGCTCGCCCTGGTCGGGCCACTCGGGTTGCTGCTGTGCAGGGAATGCCTGCCAAGAAGAAGGTGTCCACGCTTTCGCCACGTCCGCCAGCCTAACGGGAGGTCCGATCGGGCCCATCCCGCATATCGCGATCCCGATGCGGGCGGTGGGATGGATGCGGCATGTAGCTTCTCGACATGGCGCACTTCCGGGGTCTTCTCGGTCGACTCTCAGCGGTCACCTCAGGGGCGCGCCGCACGACCGTCGTCTATCCGCTCCTGCCTCCACGCGC
>JANONE010000163.1:0-6158 GCA_031420675.1 Ilumatobacteraceae bacterium
GCGCAACCGGTGCCGCTCGCGCAGCGCTTCACGGACCAACCGCGGGTCGTCCTTCAAGTAGCGCAGGCCGCCGTGTACCAGCTTCGAGCTCTTCGACGACGTGCCCGAGGCGAAGTCGTCGCGTTCGATGAGCGCGGTTCGTAGACCGCGTGAGGCAGCGTCGAGCGCGGCGCCGGCGCCGGTGATGCCCGCTCCGACGATGAGCACGTCGAACGGTTCCTGCTCGAGCCGCCGCAGCATCTGATCGCGCTGGAATGTCGTGTCGGGCATCGACATCATCCTAGATGCGCAGCCGAACGAGCTTCACGGTGCGTGCAACCATCAACTCGTTTGGATCGCAATCTTTGCTAGTTCGCACGAGTTGCAGTTACGCAGGCACTGCTGATAGCCTCTGAGTATGCAAGCACCGGCCGAGCTCACCACTGCGTTCCGCCAGCGTGGGCTGAAGCTGACACCGCAACGCCAGCTGCTGTTCCGCCTGCTGCACGACAACATGACCCATCCCACCGCCGAGGCACTGTTCGCCACCGCCAGCGAACTGATGCCCGGCATCTCGCTGCGCACCGTCTACCAAACGCTCAACGACCTGGCGGCAATGGGCGAGCTGCAAATGCTGCGCCTCAGCGGCGGCTCCACCCGCTTCGACCCCAACGTGATCGACCACCACCATGCGCAATGCGATCGTTGCGGCGAGCTGCACGACGTGTACGTGGACCACCTCGATGATCTGCAGGTGCGTGGCTTCGATGGCTTTGTCCCGCAGCGCACCGACATAGTGTTCGGCGGTATGTGTGGGGCCTGCCACGCGTCCGCCGAAACCAACCAGTCCCACCGTCCGACCTGAACATCCCCCAACCTGAACATCCCCCAACCTGAACAAAGGAGAAACCCATGAGCCTCGATGGCAGCAAGACACATGAGAACCTGAAGGAGGCGTTCGCCGGCGAGAGCCAGGCCAATCGCCGCTACCTGTGGTTCGCGCAGAAGGCCGATGTCGAGGGCTACCCCGACGCCGCCATGCTCTTCCGCTCGGTCGCCGAGGGCGAGACCGGCCACGCGCACGGTCACCTCGACTACCTCGCGCAGGTGGGCGACCCGGCAACAGGTGAGCCCATCGGCGACACGCACGACAACTTCAAGTCGGCCGTCGCCGGCGAGACCTACGAGTACACCCAGATGTACCCGGGCTTCGCGAAGACGGCCCGCGACGAGGGCCTCACCGAGATCGCCGATTGGTTCGAGACTCTTGCTCGCGCCGAGAAGAGCCACGCCGGCCGGTTCGCACAGGGGCTCGAAAGCCTCTGAGTCGCGGCGACGGTGGAGGGGTGCTTCGGCGCCCCCCCACCGCCGTGTCGTTCCACGGGCCACGGGCCACTCACCTGCACAGCACCACCCGCCGTTTTTCTCCAATGTCTGTTGAGTTGTGATGACCACGATCTATGACCCGAAGCACCCGATGTACGTCGACGAGGCCGACGTTCGCGAGGAGCTCACCCGCGTGTACGACATCTGCCACGGGTGTCGTCTGTGCTTCAAGTACTGCACCTCCTTCCCCACGCTGTTCGAGATGATCGACCAGCACGACGACCAGGACGCGGGCCGGCTGACCCCCGCCCAGCAGGACCAGGTCGTCGACGAGTGCTTCCAGTGCAAGCTGTGCTACGTCAACTGCCCCTACATCCCCGAACTGCACGAGTGGGCGGTCGACTTCCCACGGCTGATGCTGCGCACCGACGCGATGCGCCACGCCACCAACCAGGTCTCGTTGCGCGATCGTGCCACCGACGCCGTCTTGGGCCACACCGATCTCCTGGGCAAGGCCGCCACCATGGCCGCCCCGCTCGCCAACAAGATGGTCGGCGCCAAGCCCGGTGGGTTGGTACGCAAAGCAATGCAGGCCGCCACCGGCGTCTCCGCCGTGCGCATGTTGCCGCCGTACGCCCGCCAGCGGTTCAGCACCTGGTTCAAGAAGCGGCCCAAGCTGCGCATCGCCAAGCGCCAGGGTCGCGTCGCCGTCTTTCCCACCTGCCTCGTCGAGTACCAGCAGCCGCAGATCGGCCACGATCTGGTCAAGGTCTACGAGCGCAACGGCATCGAATGCTCGCTAGCCGACGGCGCCACCTGTTGCGGCGCCCCCTGGCTGCACAGCGGCGACGTGGAGGCCTTCACCAAGGTGGCCGAGAAGAACGTGGCCGCGCTGGCCAAGATGGTGCGCAAGGGCAACGACATTGTCGTGCCGCAACCCACGTGCGGGTACATCCTGAAGAAGGACTACGTCGATTACGTCGGCGGTGCCGATGCCAAATTGGTGGCCGAGCACACCTACGACGCTGCGGAGTACCTGATGAAGGTGCACAAGGCAGAAGGCACCGCGCTGGACACCGACTTCACCGGTTTCGTGCCCAACACCGTCACCTATCACACGCCGTGCCACCTCAGGGCGCAGAACATCGGCCTCAAGAGCCGCGACCTGATCAAGCTCACCGGTGCCAAGGTGAAGTTGGTGCAGCAGTGCAGCGGCATCGACGGCATGTGGGGCCTGCGGGCGGAGAACGCCGACATCAGCATCCCGATCGCCCGCAAGCTGGCCGACGAGATCCAACGAGCGGCGGGCGACGTGGTCGCCGGCGACTGCCACCTCGCCAACACCGCCATCAACGAACAAACCGGCGAGGAGCCGTTGCACCCGCTGCAACTGATCGCCCGCGCCTATGGAATCCCCGAGGAAGGGGAAGCGTCATGACCACCACCTCACCGAACGTCCCGGTCTCGTCCCGCAAGCTCACCGTCGACGACATCGCCGATGCTCGTGCTTACGAACGCGAGCGTTCCGAGCTGCGCGCGCACGTGATCGAGCTCAAGCAGCGCCGTCGGGTTTCGTTGGGCACGGTTGTCACGCTGATGTTCGAGAACCGCGACACCATGCGCTACCAGATCCAGGAGATGGCGCGGGTCGAGCGAATTTTCACCGACGCCGGCATTCAAGATGAGCTCGACGTCTACAACCCGCTCATCCCCGAGCCGGGCCAGTTGTGCGCAACGTTGTTCATCGAGCTCACCTCCGACGACCAGATGCGCGAATGGCTCTCCAAGCTGGTGGGCATCGAGCATTCGGTGGTCTTCCGGCTGCCCGATGGCACCCCCGACGGCAGCACAGTCCGCTGTGTGGCCGATCCGCAGCATGCGGCGCAGCTCACCCGCGAACACGTCACGGCAGCCGTGCACTATGTCACCTTCGCGTTCACGCCCGAGCAGGTCGCGGCCTTCGGCGAGGGGGCCGTGTTGGCCATCGACCACCCCAATTATGTGGAAGCCGTCGAGCTGGCGCCATCCACCATCGTCGAACTGCGCGCCGACTTGGCCACCGAACGCGGCTGAGCGCGCAGAAATCACACAAAAATGGTCTGGCGCTGGGACCCCACCGCAACCTAGATTCGGTGCCGCTGCGGGGGGTCCACCCCGACAGCCACTGACAATAGGGGACAGGTTCGTGTCGGCCAAACAGATCGTGTGGCGTCAACTTGGAGCGTGCCGGGGATTGGAACCCAGCACCTTCTACCCGGACGACGAAGATGAAGCTCTCCAGGCGAAGGCGGTGTGCGCTGATTGTGGCGTGCGAGTGGCCTGCTTGGAATATTCGCTGCAGGTGCGGGAGAAAGCCGGTGTCTGGGGAGGCGCCACCGAACGCGAGCGTCGGCGGATGATCCGCCAGCGGCGCCGTACTGCCTAGCTGCATCACTAGCCTCATCGCCCATGAGTCGAATCGACGAACTGGGCGGTTGGCCCGCGCTGCTCACGGCACTACTGGAACGCCGCGATCTTCCGGCCGCGCATGCCCGTGCGGCCATGGCCACGATCCTCGCCGGTGAGGCCACTGCCGCTCAGCTGATCGGCTTCCTGGTGGCGTTGCGAGCCAAAGGCGAAACTCCCGAGGAGATCTCCGGTCTGCTCGATGCGGTACTGGAGGCCGCAACCCTGGTGCCGTTGTCGCCGGAGTTGCAGGCAACTGCCGTCGACATCGTCGGCACCGGCGGCGACCGCAGCCACAGCATCAACGTCAGCACGATGGCCGCCATCGTCACCGCCGGTGCCGGGGTGCCGGTGTGCAAGCACGGCGCGCGCGCAGCGAGCTCCAAGTGCGGCACCGCCGACGTGCTGGAGGAACTGGGTGTCGCGATCGAGTTGTCGCCCGAGGGCGTGCTGCGTTGCGTGCAGGAGGCCGGGATCGGCTTCTGCCTCGCCCCCAGGTACCACCCGGCCTTCCGCTTCGCCGCGCCCAGCCGGCGCGAGATCGGCATCCCGACGGTGTTCAACATGCTCGGCCCGATGGCCAACCCCGGTCGCGTGAAGCGCCAGCTGATCGGTGTCGCCAACCCGAGTGTTGCCGAGCGCATGCTCGCGTCGCTGCGGCTGCACGGTTCGCACCGCGCATGGGTGGTACACGGTGACGGGCTCGACGAGCTCACCACCACCGGTACATCGACGGTGCTGGCGCTCGACGACGACACCGTGCGCAGGTTCACCGTCGACCCGCTCGCGCTGGGCCTGGCCCCGGCCATCATGGACGAACTGGTCGGTGGCACGCCCGACGTCAACGCCGAAGTCGTGCGTCGCGTGATGGGTGGCGAACACGGCGCGCATCGCAACATCGTGGTGCTCAATGCTGGCGCCGCACTGGTGGTGGCCGGCGTCGCCGACTCCATCGAGGCCGGTCTCATCGTCGCCGGCGAGGCCATCGACTCGGGCCGGGCCGCGGCCACACTCGCCCGCTTCGTCGAGGTGTCACAACAGGCTGCCGAGGAGCTCGGTCACTGATGATCGTTCGTGTGCCGGCGTCGTCGGCAAATCTGGGCCCGGGCTTCGACACCTTGGCCATTGCGTTGTCGCTGCATGCCGAAATCGGTGTCGGTGAGGCGCCCGCTGGGGCACAACCCGCCGACGAACACCACCCCGCCTCCATTGCCTTTCGTCTGCACGGTGGCGACGGCTCGCTGTGGGTTCGGTCGCCGATCCCGAGCGGTCGCGGCATGGGCTTCAGTGGCGCCGTTCGTGTCGGCGGGCTGGTGGCCGCGCACGCTCAACGCCACGGCGCCGACCATGCGGCGTTACAGGCGGCGCTGCCCGAGTTGCTCCGGCTGGCGACCGAGCTGGAGGGCCATGCCGACAACGTGGCCGCATCGTTGTACGGCGGCATCGTCGCAACGGCAGGCGGCCATGCCGTACGCGTGCCGATGTCGTTCGACCCGGCGATGGTTTTGTGGGTGCCGTCATTCGTCACCTCGACCGACGAGTCGCGCACGAAGTTGCCCGTCGATGTGCCGATGGTCGATGTGGTGTTCAACCTCGGTCGTGTCGCCTTGCTGGTGGCCGCGCTCGCTGCCGGCGAGGTGGATGTGCTGCGGATCGCCACTCAGGATCGGCTGCATCAAGGCATCCGGCTGGCCGCCGCCGAGCCCTCTCGCGCCGCTTTGGACGCTGCCCTGGCAGCGGGCGCGTGGGCCTCGTGGCTCAGTGGTTCCGGCCCGACGGTGGCGGCGATGTGTGCCGTCGACGAAGCCGAAGCGTTGGCGGCCGCGCTGCCCGCTGAGGGCCACACCAAGATCCTGCGCATCGATCACGCTGGTGCGGTGATCGAAGACAGCGAGACGTTCAGCTAGGAAGAGCTAGGCCGCCGCGCCCAGGCGTGTGACTTCGCGCACGGGTATGGCCGGCCACGTCCACTCGCCGCTGCACCACAGCAGGCGAGCGTGAAAGCTGGCGCGGTCGATGGCACGTGCGAGACACAACACCTCATCGGCCGCGTGGCGGGGGAGAGGCAGCGGGAACGCCGGCGTTTCCGGCGGCGCCAGTTCCAGCCCAGTGGCCAACTGATCGACGGGTTGCGCGCTCTGCAACACGCCGTTGCGGATGTGCAGCACGGTGTCGTGCAACTGCACGCCGAGATCGCCGGCGGCGCGCAGCTGGTCGAGCAGGCGCTGGCGGGTGATTGCCCTGGCGAAGGCGGTGGCACGGTCGCGCATGGTGGCCGCTTCCTCGTAGCGGCGTTGCGCTGCCAGCACGGCGATCTTGGCCCACAGCGGGTCGAGCACGAGTTGCGGGGAAGTGGACAACGCGCTGAGCACCTGTGCAACGACTCGCCAGTAGGTGGCTTCGTCGGC
>JANONE010000164.1:0-2884 GCA_031420675.1 Ilumatobacteraceae bacterium
ACCGAGTCGTTGGCGATGGCAAGACCGTCATCGGCATCGTCGAAGGGCAACACCACCGCCACTGGGCCGAAGATCTCCTCCTGGCACACACGGGCCGACGGGGCCACATCGATGATGGCGGTGGGTTCCACGTAGTACCCCTTGTCGATGCCTGCCGGGCGGCCGCCGCCGAACAGGATGCGGCCCTCGCTGCGTGCCACATCGAGGTAGCCCATGATCCGGTCGTACTGACCCTTCGACACCACGGGACCGACGCGGGAGGAGGGATCGTCGGGAGGCCCGACCTTCCACGTGCGCGCCTCGGCGGCGAAACGTTCGAGGAACTCGTCGTAGACCGACCGTTGCACCAGGATCCGCGAGCCGGCAACGCACATCTGGCCGGAGTTGCCGAAGATTCCGGCCGCCGCGGCCGTCACCGCCTTGTCCAGATCGGCGTCGGCGAAGATGAAATTGGCTGACTTGCCGCCGAGCTCGAAGGACGTCCGCTTCAGGGTCGGGGCCACCCGCCCGGCGATGTCGCGCGCTGTGCCGGGCGAACCGGTGAACGAGACGCCCATCACATCGGGATGCTCCACCAGGGCCACGCCGGCCTCCTTGCCGAATGCCGAAGCCGAGCACCGTGTTGTAGACACCATCGGGCAGCCCGGCCTCGGCGAAGATCTCGCCCAGGATGCGGATCGACAACGGGGACATCTCCGAGGGCTTGTGCACGGCAGAGTTGCCGTAGGCGATGCACGGGGCGACCTTCCAAGTGGAGAGCATGAATGGCGCGTTCCAAGGGCTGATCAGCCCGAACACGCCGGCCGCGTCGGCCATCGTGTACGTCAGCAGGGTGTCGTCGCGGTTGTAGGCATGATCACCGGCGAGTTCTTGCTCCATCGCGAAGAACCGGAAGTTCCACGCTGCGCGAGTGGCCACGCGCGGCGCGCCGGGCGCAGGCCGGGGACCGACCGGATGCCCCATCTCCATCGACTCCACAAGGTTGATCTCCTCCGCACGCGCGTCGATGAGTTCGGCGGCTCGCATCAACACCTCGCGACGGTACGACGGCTTCGCCCGTGACCAGACCCCGCTCTCGAACGAGGTCTTGGCCGCTGCGACGGCAAGGTCGATGTCGGCCTTCTGTCCGCGTGCGGCGGTGGTGAACTCCTGCTCGGTCGCAGGATTGACCACCGGGAACGTGCCGCCATCGACCGAATCGCAGAACGCGCCGGCGATGAAGTGCCGGCCGGGCATCGCGACCGCGTCAGCTACCGGGCTGTCCAACATCGACGTCATCTGTGTCCTCCTTGTCGAACCCGTCGGTCGCTCACGGCAACGCGGGGAGATCGGATGACCCGAGGGTAGGTGACGCAGTTGCAGCCTTGAGCGCGTCCTGCTCTGCCCACCAATCGCCGCCGTAGGCGACCTTCAGGATCCCTTCGGTGTCCTGTCGCGGTGAGTGACCCACCTTCGTCTTCGGCGCCGGGCACTCGGCCACGGTGTTCGTGAGTCGGCCGACTCCGCTGACCTCCACCTCCACGACGTCACCCAACTCCATCGGACGAGAGTTGGCCGGCGTGCCGGTGAGGATCACGTCGCCAGGAAGCAGCGTGATGTAGCGACAGAGGTCGGCGAGGATGTAGTCGATCCCGAACGTCATCTTGCTCACGGGGTCTTGCTGCACGACGGCCCCATTGATGTACGTGCGCAGCGTGGACCTGCGGATGTCGACCCCCGCCACGAGCCCGGGGCCGATCGGACAGAAACCGTCCTGTCCCTTCACCCGCAGCATCGAGCCGGCATCTGTCTCGCGGAAGTCGTGCGACCCGACGTCGTTGGCGGGAGCGAAACCCGCCAGGTAATCCCACACATCGGCGGGCGACACGTCGCGCATCGGTCTACCGACGACCGCAGCGATCTCACCCTCGTAGTTGAGCAACTTGCAATCTGCAGGCCGGTAGAGCGATCCGCGGTGAGAGTTGAGCGCACTCACCGGCTTCTGGAAGTAGGTCGGGGTGTCGAGTGCCGGCGATCGAAATTCCACACGACGACTGTCGTAGTTGAGATGGATGCAGAGGATCTTCGTCGGATCACAGGGCGGCAGGTAGGTCGCTGCGGCCTCTGCGATTCGCCGACCGTTGCCGAGCAACAGTTCCATCCCATCGTCACTGATCGTCGCCCATTGCGGCGTACCGCCGTCCAACACGCGCCGAACCTCCCGGCGCGGACCATCGAGCACACTCATCGCACTCCTCCTTCGTCGATCTCGAACGCGCGGGTGATCATAGGAGAGCACTGCTTGGTTGATCCCCACACTCCGCTCGCACGGCGTGGGTCGGCTCAGCTGTACGAGATCGGCGGGCGCGGCTTGCGATCGACCGTCAACTGGAACACGTCGCTGCGGTGATAGTGGCCGGCGGCGTCGAAGACCCGGTGATCGGCTGCCGCCTCGCCGGGATCGATGTCGGCGAAGAGGATCCCGTGCGTTTCGTGGAGCGGCCCGGCGATGATCTTGCCCCCGGGAGCGACGACCATCGAATCACCGGGATTGAGCCACGCGTCGTCGTCGGGGAACAGCTCGTCGCGCCCTGGAAACGTCGCAGGCACATCAGACCCGCGAAGGGAGCACCCGGAGCCGATCACCCAGCACCGGCCCTCCTTGGCGATGTGCTGCATGGTCGCGGTCCACGTGTCGCCGGAATCCCACGTGGAGGCCACGTAAATCTCGACCCCATCGGCGTAAAGCGCGAACCGCGCCAACGGCATGTAGTTCTCCCAGCAGATCAAACCGCCGAGCCGACCGACCGGCGTGTCGACCACTCGCAGCCCGCTGGCATCGCCGGGGCCCCAGACCATCCGCTCAGGGTTCGTCGGCACGAGCTTGCGATGCCGGTTGAGCACG
>JANONE010000165.1:0-15281 GCA_031420675.1 Ilumatobacteraceae bacterium
CGATGATGTCGCTAGTGATCAGCCATTTTATGGCTTTTATGGTGGGCGATACGGGGCTCGAACCCATGACCTCCACGGTGTGAACGTGGCGCTCTAGCCGACTGAGCTAATCGCCCTCACTGGCAGGCCAAGACTCGCAGCCAGCACCACCCTGCCAACCTCCGACACAGGCCGCAGACGGCGTCGAAGCCCGCGTGCGGGTCAGCGCATCCTCACGCAGGCGATGCCCATGCCTTGGCGATCGCGGTGGGGTTCGGAACCTGCTGGGCACAGTCCCTCGGCGGTGAGCAACACTTCCACGGTCCCGTCGTGCGCCTCGGTGCAGAGTCGCTCGGCGGCGTCGCCGTTGGGGTCGATGACCACGCAGTCACCGGGGTGCAACACGTTGTCCACCGTCGGCGCGACGGGGTCGCCGGCAGTGAACACACCCAACACCACGAACGCGATGCCGATGAGCAGTAGCACTCCCATGAACCGCCACGGGAAGCGAGGTGGATCCTGGTAGCGCGCAAGCGGGTTGTGCCGAGGCTCGACGAACTGCGGCGCCGGCGCGTCGTCCAGAACCGATGCACTCGCCGGACCCGAGAGCGACAAGTCGTAGTTCCGTCGACGCCGCGGGTCGCCGAGCACGCGCCACGCCTCGTTGATCTCGGCCATACGGGGCGACATCACTTCGCCGTGCCGGTCTGGATGATGTGCGCGGGCAGCGCGACGGTATGCCGCACGGATGTCGGCCACCGACGCGTCGCGGGCAACACCGAGCAGGTCGTAGAGCGTGCCGATGGCGCCAGACTACGGCCGCTGTCAGCTCGCCACGCTGCCACCGATGCGCTCGTATCGTGATCGCTCACCGCTCGCCGTGATCCGCCACCGCCTAGTAGCCCAAGTCGAAGTGGATGAGGCCGATCAGCGGCGCGCCATTGGCGAAACGGCGCACGTTGGCAGTGATGCGCTCGGACAGAAGAGGGATGGCCATCTCCGGGGTGTTGCCGACATGCGGTGTGATGATGCAGTTGGGTAACGACCACAGCGGATGGCCGCCGGGAAGCGGTTCGGGATCGGTGACGTCGAGCGCCGCACCGCCGATGACGCCCTGTTGCAATGCCCACACGAGATCGTCGGTGACGATGTGGCGGCCGCGGGCGACGTTGACGATCCAGGCATGTGACGACATCTGCTCCAACTCGGAGCGCGAGATCATCGCTTCGGTCTCGGGTGTGAGCGCGAGCGCGACGAACACGACATCCGCACCGGCCATCGCATCGACGTAGCGATCGGACTCGACCACATCATCGGCGCCGTTCATCTCCGCGACACGATTGCGCACGACGGTGACATGGCAGTCGAACGGGGCGAGCAGCCGCAACAGCTGCTCGGCGATGCCACCGCCGCCGAGGATCGTGACGTTGGCGCCGCTCAGGTTGCGGCCCTGTGGGCGTTGCCACTCGGTGGCGCGGGCGTAGCCGCCGACGTGCCGCAACCCGGCCAGCGCCAACGACAGCGCCAGCTCGGCCACCGGCTGGGCATAGACACCCTTGCCACAGGTCCAGACCCGATCGTCGTCGACGAGGTCGACAAACGTCTCGATGCCGGCGAACGGCAGTTGCACCCACGCCAGACCGGGCGCCTGAACGATCGCTCGGCGCAAGGCGTCGGGGTCGCGCGGTGCGGCCCACACCAACGCTTCGGCATCTGCCAAGGGAACGAGATGGCCACCCCCCGCAGTGACGGCGGCTGCCATCCAGGAAGGCGCCCCTTCGGGGGCAAGTGCGATGCGAGGAGGCCCGTCGGATGCGGGCCTGGTTCGTGGACCGGTATTACTACTACTTGTCATGGTCCGGAAAGGCTAGCCCGCAGCCAGAATTCGTGACGCGACGGTTTCGCCGCTCTCCAGCGCACCTTCCATGTAGCCGGTGCAGTCGGCCACGTGTTCGCCGGCCAGGTGCACTCGACCCCACGGCTCGCGCAACACCTGCCAATGCGCGGTCACCTGGCCTGGCTGGTACACGGCATACGAGCCGCCGTAGCGCGGTTCGTTGCTCCACGCTCGCGAGTACCCGCCGAGCGCCCGGCTCGCGATGCCGTGCATCGCGTGCATCTCCGCCGCTGCCCGTTCGAGACGCTCGGCCTCGGGGAGGCGTGCCCACTCGCGACCACCGTCGCCACCACAATACGCCATGAGGATGTCCGACGTACCGGGCTGATCAACCGTGGGTTCGTACACCCGTTGCGCCGTGCCGGAGGTGGTTGCGTAGCCCGCTGGCCAACCGCGATCGGGCCACTGCACCGACGTCCTGGTGACCGTGCCGTCCCCGAGTTCGTGGATGGCGGCGCGCAGTGGCTGCGGCATCTCGTCGTGGAACTGCACCGCCCGCAACGGCAGCAGCGAGCACGCCAACACGACATGGTCAGCGTGCAGCGTGCGCTGTTCGGTGTGCACCGCGACGCCATCTGCATCCTGCTCGACGCAGCGCGCAAGCCGGCCAGACCAGCGCCGACGACAACGATGCGCATCGGAGAGCGTCAGCCGCCGCCCATCATCGCGGTGATCTGCCCCGACGACTCGCCCGACTTCCTGAGCACCGACGCAACGAACCCCAGCGCGGACATCGTGATCATGAAGAGCACGACGGCGCCCACACCCCAGAACGGTTTGATGGTGCTCTTCACCGCGCTCAGCAGCGCCACCGGGAAGGTGGACGAGCCCGAGTCGCTGATGAGTGCGGAGATGACGGTGTTGTCGATGCACAGTGTGAACGACAGCAGGGCACCGGCGAGGAGTGCCGAGGAGATCAGCGGCAGCGTGATCTGACGGAACGCCCGCCCTGGCGGGGCACCGAGGTCGGCGGCAGCTTCCTCGAGCGACTCGTCGAGGCCGGCGAGGCGGGCTCGCACGATCAGCGTGACCACCGCCGAGGCGTACAGCGACTGACCCACCCAGAGGCGGTGGATGCCGAACACGAACGGCCCGGAGTTGCCCTTGTTGAATTGATCGCCGAGCAGCCAGCCGTGCTTGCCCAGCCACGGGAACCAGGTGGACAGCGAGATCGCGCCCATGATCTCCGGGGTCACCAGGATCAGGAAGATCACCGACATGAACACCACGGTCCACTTGCCCGGCCGGCGGGCGAGCGCGGTGCCGGAGAGACCGCCGATCACGACCGAGATGACCGTGGCGCCAATGGCCGCGAGGAACGAGTTGCGCATGGCATCGCCGACGTTGACGTCGCGGAAGATATCGCGGAACCAGTTCGTAGTCTCCCCGGAGTAGATCAGCGCGACCACGAAGCCGAGCGGCCCGGACCAGCGCGAGACGAGACGGTTGCGCTTGCCGGAGACGAGCTTCACCACGTACGGCAGGGCAATGCCGACGGCCAGGATCGCGAAGAACGCGATCAGCGTCGACTGCGCCTCGTCAGCGCGGAACAGCCGACCCCACCAGGCCGTCGTGAAGCCCCCGGCCCAGATCGTCAGCGAACTACCGCTGTTGAACGAGTAGAAGATGACGAGCACGATCGGCACGAACATGAACACCAGCACCAGCAGTGTCCAGATGGCTGCCACCGGCTGGAACCAGTCGAATGGCTGACGATGCCGACCGGTCGCCGAGATCGCAGACTGCATGCGACGCTCGTAGAGGTTCCGGCGGGCGCCGTCGAAGATGCTCGAGGTCTCGCGTGCGATCAGCCGCACGAGGACGAAGATGCCGGTGCCGATGGCGAGCGTGAGCAGGACGGCGATGATCATCAACACCGCCATAGCCGAACCCGCCGACCAGTTCTGCGAGCCGCTGAACTGGCTGGCGATCATCGCACCGATCATGTTGCCCTTGGCGCCACCGAGCACCGTCGCGGTGATGTAGTCACCGCACATCGGGATGTAGGTCAGCAGCACCGCAGCCGCGATGCCGGGGCCGGCCAACGGCAGCGTCACCCCCATGAAGGTGGCGAAGCGGCCGGCACCGAGATCCTTGCTCGCCTCCCGCATGCGCACATCGATGCGATCGAGCGCGACGAACAACGGCAGGATCACGAAGCCGAGGTAGTTGTAGACGATTGCCAACTGCACCGCCGACGCCGTCTGAAACACCGCTATCGGATGATCGAGGATGCCGACGTCCTGCATCCAGCGCGACAGCTGGCCGTTCGGCGACAGCGGGATACGCCATGCGATCGTGCGGATCAGAAAGCTGGTGAAGCTGGGGATGACCACCAGCGCCAGCAGCGCCGCCCGCCACTTCTCCTTCACCTTGAAGGCGAGGAAGTAGGCCACCGGAAAGCCGATGACCAGACACAGCGTGGTGGCCAGGATCGCGATCTTCAGCGTCTGGCGGAACGTAATCAGCGCCGGTCCCTTGAAGATCTCGGTGTAGTTCTTGAACGTCAGCTGACCGAGATCGACGGGGATACGTTGTGTCGAATCCTTGGTGCCGAAGGAATACACGACGATGAACGCGATGGGCGCGATGAAGAAAAGCGTGTACCAGACCATCGAGGGGATGGCGAGGGCGAACTTCGGCCCCCGCCATCTCCTCTTCGCTGTAGAAGCGAAACTGGTCGACACCGTCAGCCTGCGGCCTTGGCCTTGATCTTGTCGTAGACCGACGTGATGCGGTCCTGCGCCGAGTTCACTGCGCCGGTCTGCATCGTCTTGACCTGCTCATCGGTGAAGAAGATCATGTCGCCATTGACCAGGTCCGGCAGCAGCTCCGAGATCAGCTGCGGCATGTTCTTCATGCCGCTGTTGTAGCCGTGGTAGTCGAGGTCCTTGATCGAGATCTCGGGGACCAGCAGCCAGTTGATCCAGGCGTGCGCTGCTTCGGCGTTCGGCGAACCGACCGCGATGTAGTAGTTGTCCATCCACAGCTCGGTGGCCGGGGCGCCGAGCACCCACTTCCAATCCTCCGGGTTGCCACCGGCGTCCTTGATGCGCACGAAGGCCTGGCGGGCGTCGCCGTTCCAGACCATCGACAGGGCGTACGCACCTTCGGCCAGGGCCGTGCTCGGGTAGCTGTCGAACGCCTTGATGTGGGAAGCGACCTCGTCGACGAGGTAGGCCTCGGCAGCGTCGTAGTCCTCGGTCTTCTCGGTGGTCCAGTTGATGCCGTTGGCCCAGAAGTACATGCCGAGGACGTTCGGTGCGCTGTCGAGCATCGAGCAGTTGCCACTCGCCTCGTTCATGGACGCGTCCATGAAGTCCTGCCATGTGGCGATGTCCTTGGAGATCTGGGTGGTGTCGTACATCCAGCCGGTGCTGCCCCAGTCCTTGCAGACGGAGTACTCGTTCGACGGGTCCCACTCCTTGCCCAGGTACAACGGGTCGACGTTGACGATGTTCGGCAGCAGCGACCTGTCGAACTTCTCCAGCAGACCCTTCTGGATCATCTGCGGGATGAACGGGCCGGTGGGCACGACGATGTCGAAGCCACTGGAATCGCCGGCGGTGGACAGCTTGGTGATGAGGTCTTCGTTGCTCACGAAGTAGTCGACCTTCATCGACACGCCGAGCGAGCTCTCGGCGAGTGCGCCGACGATCTCGGGATCGTTGTAGTCGCCCCAGGTGTACATCGACAGGGTGCCGCCGGCCTGGTTGATCGCGCGGCTCCAGTCGCCGGTGGCCTGCGCCACCGCGGTGCCGCCGGCGGTGGTGTCGGACCCTGCGGCCGACGTGTCACTGGGCGCCGCCGTGTCGCTCGACGACTTCTTGTCGTCGCCGCACGCGGTGGCGATGATGGCCAGACCGGCAGCAGCGCCACCGACCTGGAAGAGGGAGCGACGACTCAACTTCTCACGGAAGCTGGCCGGGGCGAGGATCTTGATGGGTTCAGGCTGCGAGGCCATGGATGCTCCTTGGTGGTGTGGAGAAGTTGCTGGTTGAGATCATCGAAGTGGTGCGGGCAGGCGGTCGTGGGGGTCGATCGTGGCGGGGCGGTCAGCCGGTCGCCTCGGCGGACGGTTCGGCCAGCACGAGATCGGCCTGGCGGGCGGAGAACGAGTAGACGTCGGCGGACGTGAAGGTACACCACACGTCGTCGCCGGTGGACAGCCGTGGGGCGTTCGCGCGAGGTGTCAGCACCAGCACGTCGCGGCCGCCCGTGCGCACCACGTACTGCAGCGTGTCGCCGAAGTGGGCGACGCTGGCGACCTTGCCGGCGATCGAGTTGCGGCTGTCGCCGGGGTCGTCGGTGGCGAGCACGAAGTTCTCCGGTCGGACGGCTGCCAAGGCGGCCTCGCCGCGGGCGACCTGCTCATCGGGCTTGGCGACGACGAACACGGTGCCGTCGTCGGCGAGCACCCCGTCGTCGGTGGCCACGCCTCGCCAGAAGTTGTTGCGACCGATGAAACCGGCCACGAACGCCGACGACGGTCGCTCGTACACGGTCTCCGGGTCGGCCAACTGCTCCACGTGGCCCTCGAGCATGATGGCGATGCGATCGCTCATGCTCATCGCCTCCTCCTGGTCGTGAGTGACGAAGATGAACGTGATGCCCAGTTGGCTCTGCAGCAACTTGAGCTCGATCTGCATCTCTTCGCGCAGCTTGCGGTCGAGGGCGCCGAGCGGCTCGTCGAGCAGCAGCACACTGGGCCGGTTCACGAGTGCGCGGGCGACTGCAACTCGCTGCTGCTGGCCGCCGGACATCTGGCGCGGTTTGCGATCCGCAAGCTTGCTCATCTTCACCATGTCGAGCGCCTCGCGCACCCGAACCCCGACCTCGGACTTCGGCACGCCCTTCTGGCGGAGCCCGTAGGCGACGTTCTCGGCGACGGTCATGTGCGGGAACAACGCGTAGTGCTGGAAGACGGTGTTGACATCGCGCTTGTACGGAGGAATGCCCTGCACGTACTGGCCACTGATGCGAATGAAACCCTCGTCGGGCTGCTCGAAGCCGGCCAGCATGCGCAACGTTGTCGTCTTCCCGCAGCCGGAAGGGCCGAGCAGCGAAAGGAACTCGCCGGGTTGCACGACGAGGTTGAGGTCATCGACCGCAATCATGCTGCCGAACCGCTTGGTGACGTTCTGCAGCTCGACGGACCCGCGCTCGCCGCCGCTGGCGCCATCGCTGACCGACATCGATGTCGTGGCCGTCACGCTGTCTCCCCCGAGAAATCGTGGTGAGCGGATTGCCCACCGTTGCATCGCCACGGACCCCGGGTCGAGGTCGTGGCGACGTACTTCGTGGCCAAAGTGTAGGCACATCGATCGCGGCGGTCGTGAATTATGTGCTGCCTCATCCGAGTCAAACCGTGCCATGGACGACCGGCAACATGCAAGGAAACCGTCGATGAACAACGCGCGCGCCACGGAATGCCTTGCTAAAACCGGCGCCGAGCGCCAGTATCCGTAGCGATGGACAGGACCGGAACCCAGATCGACGAGACAGATGGCGCGATCATCGAGGAGTTGCAGCGCGATGGCCGGGTGCCCTACACACGCCTGGGTGCGGCCGTCGGCCTGTCCGAAGCGGCGGCTCGCCAACGCGTGCAACGCCTGATCGATTCCGGCGTGATGCAGGTGGTGGCCGTCACCAACCCGTTGTCGCACGGCAAGCGTCGCATGGCGATGATCGGCGTGCGCACCGAAGGCCCCACCGACGACATCGCCAAGACCCTGCAGGCGATGCGCGACATCGACTACCTCGTGGTCAGCGCCGGCTCGTTCGACCTCATGGCCGAGGCCGTGGTCGCCGACGACGGCGCCCTGCTCGACCTCACCAACCGCATCCGCGGCGTTCCAGGGGTGCGCAGCACCGAAACCTTCATCTACCTCGACCTGGTCAAGCAAACCTTCACCTGGGGCGCCCACTAGCCACTAGCCCGACCCCCATCCGGGGACGAAGATTCCGGGATTCAGCTGTCGAGGTTGGCCATGACATGCTTGATGCGGGTGTAGTCATCGAGGGCGTAGGCAGACAGGTCCTTGCCGTAGCCCGACTTCTTGTAGCCGCCATGGGGCATCTCAGCCACGAGCGGGATGTGGGTGTTGATCCACACGCAGCCGAAGTCGAGCCGCTTGGCCATGCGCATCGCGCGGCCGAAGTCCTTGGTCCAGACGCTGCTTGCCAGCGCGTAGTCCACGCCGTTGGCCCAGCGCACGGCCTCATCCTCGTCGCTGAACTGCTGCACGGTGATGACAGGACCGAAGATCTCGTTCTGGATCATCTCGTCGTCCTGGCGCAGGTCGGCGATGACCGTCGGCTGGAAGAAGTAGCCGTCGCCACCGACGGCGCTGCCACCGGCGACCACGCTGGCGTGCGCGGGCGCACGGTTGACGAGGCCGCTGACGTGGGCCAACTGGTTGGCATTGTTGACCGGGCCGAACAACACATCCTCGTCGTCGGGAGCACCGGTGCGAATGCCCTTGGCCTGCTCGGCGAGGGCCGCGACGAAGTCGTCGTAGACGCCAGGGGCCGCGATCACGCGTGTGGCTGCCGTGCAGTCCTGGCCGGCGTTGAAGTAGCCGGCGATGGCAATCCCCTCGGCGGCGGCGGCGATGTCGGCATCGTCGAACACGACGACCGGCGCCTTGCCCCCGAGCTCGAGATGCACTCGCTTCAGGCTGTGCGACGCGCCCTCCGCAACCTGCATGCCAGCGCGAACCGAGCCGGTGATGCTCACCATTGCGGGCGTGTTGTGGAGCACCATCTGGCGACCCGTGTCACGATCGCCGCAGAGCACGTTGAGCACACCCGCCGGCAGGAACTCGGCAGCGATCTCGGCCAGCAGCGTGGTCGTGGCCGGCGTGGTGTCGCTGGGCTTGAGCACGACGGTGTTGCCGGCGGCGATGGCCGGCGCGAACTTCCACACGGCCATCATCATCGGATAGTTCCACGGCGCAACCTGCGCGCAGACGCCGATGGACTCGCGGCGGATGATGGAGGTCATGTTGCGCATGTACTCGCCGGCGCTCTTGCCTTCGAGGTGACGCGCTGCGGTCGCAAAGAAACGGATCTGATCGACCATCGGCGGGATCTCTTCGCTGCGGGTGAGATGCGCCGGCTTTCCGCAGTTCTCCACTTCCAACGCGATCAGGTCTTCGGCACGGGCCTCCACGGCATCGGCGATGCGGAACAACGCCAGCGAACGCTCGCTGGGCGTGGTCTCACGCCAGCTCTCGTAGGCGGTGGCGGCGGCCGCCATCGCAGCATCCACGTCGGCCTGCGCCGACAACGGAGCGGTCGCGTACTGCTGGCCGGTGACCGGATTGACCACCGAGGTGGTGCGGCCATCCGCCGCGTCGACATGCTGGCCGTTGACGAAGTTCTGGAACGCCTTCACGCGTATCGGATCCCTTTCAATGGTCGGTCTCGCCTGCGGCTCGACCTCGGGTAGCGCCTTATTGCGCTCGCAGCCGAGATGGTAGCCAGTCGGCTCGGTGCCGTCAGATGGTGACCGGGCGCAGCACGAACTTGCTCTCGGTGCGCGCCACACCGCCTTCGGCCTTCAACCAGCGGATGAACGAGTCGAGCCCCGCGGCGCCGGCGCAGTCGACGATGATCGTGTAGTCGGCCGGGCCGGTGACGTACATCGCCAATGCCACTTCGTCACGCTCGGCCAAGCGCGCCTCGAACTCGGCCGGATCGGTGCCTGGTGGCAGCGCGACATCGACGACGGCGCGCACATCGCGGCCGAGCGCACGAGGATCGATGCGGGCCTGAAAGCCACCGATCACACCGGCCGTTTCCAGCCGGCGCACGCGGTCGGCCACCGAACTGGGAGCGAGGTGCACGCGATCGGCCAGCTCCTTCCAGCTGATGCGACCATCCTCGCGAAGGATGTCGATGATTCGGCGGTCGATCCGATCCACTACCGGTGATTCAACAGTCATGAACGCACTCTGCCAGAGAATCTGCCGTTGATCAACGGCTCCGCCCGGCCGAAGATGACGCCATGATCACCACCGTCGGCGTGCCCAAAGAGATCAAGACCCAGGAGTACCGGGTGGCGATGACCCCCGACGGCGTCCGCGAGTTCGAGCGTCGAGGCATCGGGGTGTTCGTCGAGACCGGCGCCGGTGAGGGTGCCAGCTTCGGCGACGACGACTACCGCGCCGCCGGTGCGACCATCGTGCCCACCGCCGACGATGCGTGGGGCCAGCAGATGGTCGTGAAGGTGAAGGAGCCCAAGGCGGAGGAGTTCGGCTTCCTGCGACCCGACCTGACCCTGTTCACCTACCTGCACCTCGCCGCCTATCCGGAGGTGGCCAAGGCACTCATCACCGCGGGAACCACCGCCTTCGCCTACGAGACCGTGCAACTTCCCGGCGGCTCGCTGCCGCTCCTGGCCCCGATGAGCGAAGTTGCGGGGCGCCTCGCCCCGCAGATGGGCGCCCACTACCTCGAGCGCCACAACGGCGGTCGCGGCGTGCTGATGGGTGGCGCACCCGGTGTCCAGCCGGCAAAGGTGGTCGTGCTCGGTGCGGGCAACGTCGGCTGGAACTCGGCGTGGATCGCCGCCGGCATGGAGGCCGAAGTCGTGCTGTTCGACAAGAACCTCGACCGCCTGCGCTGGGTCGACCAGATCAACAAGGGTCGTATCGTCACCCTCGCCTCCAACCGCGGTGCGCTGGAGCGCAACATCGCCGACGCCGACCTGGTGATCGGCGCCGTACTTGTGGCCGGCGGACGCGCCCCGATCGTCGTCACCGAGGACATGGTGCGCACGATGAAGCCGGGCGCCGTCATCGTCGATGTCGCGGTCGACCAGGGCGGTTGCATCGAGACCATCCACGAGACCACTCACGCCGCCCCGGTGTACGAATTGCACGGCGTGCTGCACTACGCCGTCGGCAACATGCCCGGCGCGGTTCCGCACACGAGCACGTATGCGCTCACCAATGCGACGCTCCCCTACCAACTCGAACTGGCGGTGCACGGCGTCGCTGGCGCATGCGCCCGCGACAACGCTCTCGCGCTGGGTCTCAACACGCACGGAGGGCGAGTCACCAACTCTCCCGTCGCCGAGTTCCTCGGCACCGAGTTCATCGACCCGGCCATCGCGCTCGCCTGACCACCCCGACGCCTCCGAGTGTCGTGTTGCCGGTCCGAGTGCCGCGCTGCCGGTCCGAGTGTCGTGCTGCCGGTCCGAGTCGCACGTCGCCGTCCGAGTGGGTACTCCCACCCCGGGGTGCGAGTACCCACTCGGATCACCTGAACTGCGACCCGCCGGCGACGGCTTCGACGACATAGCGTTCGCACATGGCAACCTTGGTGCACGAACTGGATCTACCGCTGATGCTGCTCGCCGACGGTACGGCGGCGCGGCGTTTCGACCCGACGATGGCGATGCCCACCGATGCGTGGCTCGTGCGCAACCTGTTCGGCTTTGCCGTCTGGCACTACGACGATGTCACGGGCATCTTGCGCGACAAGCGCTGGCACAGCGCGTCGGGGCGTATCCCCGAGCTCATGGGCGTCACCGACGCGCGGTTCCTCGACCGCCAACGCGTCAACATCCTGTCCGCAGAGGGCGACGTGCACCTGCGGTTGCGCCGACTGGTGGCGCCAGCGTTCTCACCCCGCCAGGCCGATCGTCTGCGCCCGTTCATGCGCGAGGTGATCAACGGTCTGGTCGACAAGGTGGCGGCCGCAGGCAAAGCCGATGTCGCGGTCGACATCTGCGAGCCGTACCCCATTCCCATCATCTGCGAGCTGCTCGGTGCGCCCAAGGACGACTGGCAGTTGTTCAGCCGCTGGGCGAACGACATCCTGGAGATCTTCTCGATCGACATGGCGAGCAAGCTCGACCTGATCATGCGTACCCAGGACGAGCTGGATGCCTACACGCGCGAGCTGATCGCCGAGCGGCGCAGTAAGCCGGCCGACGACCTGCTCACCGATCTCATCGCCGCCGAAGAGGCCGGCGACAAGCTGAACAACGACGAGCTGGTGATGATGGTCAACGCGGTCATCGTCGGAGGCACCGATACCACCCGCAACCAGTTGGGGTGTGCGCTCGGGCTGTTCGCGCAATACCCCGACCAATGGGCGCTCCTCGCCGAGCGGCCCGAGCTGGCAAACCGGGCCGTCGAGGAGACGATGCGTTACTTCGGCGCCGTGCGCGGCACTGCCCGGTTCGCGAGCGTCGACATCGAGTACCGCGACGTGCTGTTCCCCGCGGGCACGTTCATCTCGGTGGGTTTGGCCGAAGCCAACCGCGACACGAACGTCTTCGACCAACCGGCTGTGTTCGACATCGCCGCGCAGAAGAGCGACCAGCCGCAACTCACGTTCGGTTCCGGCATCCACTACTGCCTCGGCCAGGCCCTCGCTCGCGCCGAACTGCAGGAGGCGCTGCCGCTGCTGGCGGCGCGCATGCCGAACTTGCGCCTCGACGGCCCCACCGAATGGAAGCCCGATGGCGTGGGCATCTTCGGGCCCGCCCATCTGCCCGTCACGTTCGACCCCGGACACTGAACGACCCCGGACACTGAACGAGCCGGAGACTTGACCGACGGCGCCCGCGCGATTCAGGCGACCGCGTCGAAGGCGGCGCGGATGAGCGAGAAGCCGCGGTCGTCACCGAGCAGACCCTCGGCCATGCGGTTCATCATGTAGGTGACGGTCATCCGGTTGTCGAGGTCGTTGACCACCGCGGAACCACCCCAGCCGCCCCAGAAGCAGACCTTGCGACCTGCAGGCAGGTGCGGCACGGTCTCGTTGGGCAGACCGAAACCGATACCGAACTTCACGGGCATCATCAGCACGTGATCGGGACCATCTGACTGCACCCGGAAGATCTGGTCGATTGCGCCCTGCGAGAGCAGGCGCACACCGTTCACCACACCACCGTTGCTGATCGCGCTCTGCGCGAGGGCCACCGACCGGGCGTTGCCGTGACCGTTGGCGGCGCCGATGTCTGCCTGTCGCCACTGTGACGTCCAGGCCTCGGATGCATCGGGCGCGGGCCCGGTGAACGTCTTGACGACGATCATGTCCGGGTCGAGCAGCGAGATGTCGATCGGCAACGGGGGCGGAGGGATCACGTTGGCGATGCGACCGAACTCGCTGGGCGCAAGGCCGATGTGGAAGTCGACGCCGAGCGGCTCGGCGACTTGGGTGCGGAAGAACTCGCCCAGCTTCATGCCGGTGATGCGCCGGATGACCTCACCGACGAGGTGGCCCTGGTTCAGCGCGTGGTAGCCGCTGGCGGTGCCGGGCTCCCACCATGGTGCTTGCGCGGCGAGCATCGACGTGCTCTTCTCCCAGTCGTAGATGTCGCTGACCTGCACCGGCTGCGCCCACGCCGAAACGCCCGAGGTGTGCGACATGAGGTGCCGCACGAGGACACCCTCCTTGCCGTTGGCCGCGAACTCGGGCCAGTACTGAGCGACCGGGGCGTCGAAGTCGAGCTCCCCGCGATCGAACAGCATCAGCGCGCTGAGTGCCATCATCGTCTTCGTGCTCGACCACACGTTCGTGATCGTGTCGGCCTGCCACGGCGCGGTGCGGGCTTCGTCGGCGAAGCCACCCCACAGATCGACGACCATCTCACCGTCGAGCATCACCGCCGCGGAAGCACCCACATCGGCTCCCGACTGGAGATTGGCGGCGAGGATCTCGCGCATCTTCTCGAACCGCGGATCACACGAACCATGCACTTCGGCCATCGACCGACCCCTCTCAGCTGTCCCGGTCGGTGACAGTACCTGCAGCGACCCCAGCAATGGTCAGCGGGGGTTGCGCCACATGGCCCACATCGTGGGGCCGTTGCGCAGCGCGATGGTGCGCCGTACGTCGAAGCCGAAGCGGCCGTAGAACGCGATGTTCGACTCCTTCGAGTTCTCCAGGTACATGCCGACCCCTTCTTGATCGGCACGTTCGAGCATAGGTTGCAGCAAGGCTGCGCCGAAGCCCTTGCCCTGATGGACCGGATCGGTGCCGATGAACTCGAGGTAGTAGTGCGGCTCCTCGGCGTGCGCCTTCTCCAACGTGCTCAGCACCTGCAGGTTCGGGAACAGCCGCCACCCGTAGAGCTTGAGGAACGTCGGCGTGTTGCGCAGCACTTGCGAGAGCGGCACCTTCCACGCACCTGGCGGCGCCCACAGCGCAGCGGCCTCGTAGCCGGGCGTGGTGTACACATGGCCGTGGGGCAACTGGATCTTCTGGAACGCGGCGAAGAACGGCTTCACCTTCTCGACGCTCACCGACTTGCCGCCGATCAGGTGGGCTTTCACGGGATCGTCGTGAAATGCCTTCGAAAGCGTGTGCGCAATCGGGCCGATGTCGGCAGCGGTCGCTTGGCGGATTGTCGGAGGCATACGGTGGTCACCCTATGGCACGTGATCTGCAGCTCGGGTACAACATTGGCTACTGGGGTAGCGGGCCGCCGGCCGGTGCGCTGGAAGCGATCAAGGAGGCCGAACGACTCGGCTTCACCTCTGCGTGGACCGCCGAGGCCTACGGCAGCGATGCGCTCACACCGCTCGCCTGGTGGGGCGCACACACCGAATCCATTCGGCTCGGCACCGGCATCGTGCAGATGAGCGCGCGCACGCCGGCAGCGACGGCGATGGCCGCGATGACGATGGACCACCTGTCGGGCGGTCGCTTCATCCTCGGCCTCGGCGCCAGCGGCCCACAGGTGGTGGAGGGGTGGTACGGCCAGCCGTACCCCAAGCCGTTGGCCCGCACCCGCGAGTACGTGGAGATCGTGCGCGAGATCGTTCGCCGCCAAGCCCCGGTGAACTTCCACGGCGAGTTCTACGACATGCCGCACCGTGCCGTTGAAGGACGCAGTGGGACCGGCCTGGGTAAGCCGTTGAAGAGCACGATCCATCCCTTGCGCAAGGAGATCCCGATCTTCCTCGGCGCCGAAGGCCCGAAGAACGTGGCGCTGGCAGCCGAGATCTGCGACGGATGGCTGCCGCTGTTCTTCAGCCCGAAGGAGAACGCGTTCTACGAACGCTGCCTCGACGAAGGCTTCGCCAAGTCCGGCGACGACACCAAGAGGGATCGCTTCGAGGTGGCCAGCACGGTGTACATCGTCCCCGGCGATGATGCGGAGAAGTGCGCCGACTTCGTGCGCCCGTTCCTGGCGCTGTACGCGGGCGGGATGGGAGCGCGCGGCGCCAACTTCCACTTCGAGGTGTTCGCCCGCATGGGCTACGAGGACGTCGCGTTGAAGGTGCAGGAGCTGTACCTGCAGGGCAAGAAGCAGGAGGCTGCGGCGACGATTCCGCTGGCGATGGTGCAGGACGTCGCGCTCGTCGGCCCGCCCGACAAGATCCGCGCCGAGCTCGCACAGTGGAAAGAGACGTGCATCACCACCTTCCTCGTCGGCGGC
>JANONE010000166.1:0-18698 GCA_031420675.1 Ilumatobacteraceae bacterium
CACATGGCACACGTGGTCAGCTGCTCACCCACTCGCCGCCTGTCGTACAGTGCCACGGTGCGCCGCCTCGTCGCCCTCCTGTTCGCCTCCGCACTCGTCGTGTCGTGCACCGCGGCCGACGACACTTCGGCACCGGTCACATCACCGGTCACGGCAGTGCCGACCGGTCCGGAGTCATCGACCGATGGCTCCACCACCACGCTCTCGGTCGCCACCGTCGTGCCTTCGACGGTGGTGACCGTCCCCGTCCCCGGGCTCGACCCGACGGCCCAGCGGCCGTTCGACGTGTTCGCCCCCTCCAGCTACAGCCCCGACACGGCGATGCCATTGGTGGTGCTGCTGCACGGCTTCGGGGCCAGTGGCGCCATCCAGGAGGCCTACTTCCAGTTGCAACCGTTGGCCGAGGAGCGCGGGTTCCTGTACGTGCACCCCGACGGCACGATCAATTCCATCGGGCGTGCCTTCTGGAACGCCACCGACGCGTGTTGCGGTTTCGACTCCACCGTCGATGACTCGGCGTACCTGCTGGCGCTGATTGACAAGGTGCAGGCCGACTTCAACGTCGACCCCAAACGTATCTACCTCGTGGGGCACTCCAACGGCGGCTTCATGTCCTACCGCATGGCGTGCGACCACGCCGACAAGATCGCAGCGATCGCCAGCCTGGCCGGGGCCACCTTCTTGGACGAGTCGAAGTGCAATCCGAGTGAACCGGTGAGCGTGCTGCAGATACACGGCACAGCCGACGGGATCATCCCCTACGGCGGAGGTTCGATCTTCGGCAACGGACATCCCAGCGCGCCCGCGACGGTGGCGACCTGGGCGGGGTACGACGGCTGTGCAACGGCCGGCGACGAGGTCTCCAACGCGCTCGATCTGGATGCCAACCTCGCCGGCGCCGAGACCTCGACACTGGCCTACGAGTCATGCCCCTCGGGCGTCGACGTGGAGTTGTGGACGATCGACGGCGGCGCCCACATCCCGGCACGCACAGCCGAGATGTCCATCGGCATCATCGACTTCCTGTTCGCCCACCCGAAGCCGTGAGCAGAGAGGCAGGCACCACCCGCCCCGCCGCGGTGCTCGGGTGGATGGGTGCATAATTGGCCGCATGCCCAAGATGCAGGTCTACTTGTCCGACGAGTTGTACGAGAAAGTCAAGTCACAGACCGCACGCCTGAACGTGTCGGGCATCCTGCAGGACGCCCTCGCGCAACGCCTTGAGCAGCTCGAACGCCTCGACGCGCTCGCCACCGCCGTCGACTCCTACGGCGCCGAGTTCGGAGCGTTCACTGACGAAGAACTGAACCGCCAGGCCGAAGCCGACAAGAAGCAGATGGTGCATCCGCGAGCCAAGAGGAAGGCGCACTCGCCAGCGTGAGCAGATTGGCCCTCGCCGCCGGTGCGTTCATCGCCCTCGATCGGAACGATCGATCCATGTGGGCACGCCTCGCAATCGCCCACCAATCCGAACAACAGATCATCACTCACGCCGGGATAGTCGGGCAGGTGTGGCGGCGCCCCGCGCGTCAGGCGCGCCTCGCCCAAGCACTCAAGGCTGTCGACGTCGGCTCCCTCACCGTCGAACTCGCCCAGGCAGCGGGACTGCTGCTTGCCGCCACCGGACGTGACGATGTCCACGATGCCGCTCTCGCTCTGGTCTGCGAGCCCGATGACATCCTCCTCTGAACAACCAGCCCTCCAGACCGCGGCATGACCCACATCACCGTCAGGAGAGCCATTTCTACATGAGGCAACGAACCCCACTACGCGGAGGTATCCAATGAGTCAATGCGCCTGTATTTCGCCTGGATCGAAACGCGCTCAGGATTGCCTCTGCGTGCGAACGCAGACAGCTCCAGACCGAATGACGGCGTCGCCCACCACCCGGCACCCACCCGACCCGACTCCGAGATCATGATCGAACCGACAAGCGACCGGCGCCTAGGAACGGTGCGTACCGCCGTACTCGTAGCGGCCGCGCTCATGATCGTTGTCGCCCTTGCTGCAATCAACCAGACCGGCCAGGACGCGCCAAGTCCGCCCGCGGCTATACCCGCCCCGACAGACGCGCCCACCATGACCTCTGCTCCAGCTCCCACAAGCGCCGCCGCTTCGACCCCGACCACTCCTGAACCTGCTGCATCGTTCCCTCCAGTCGAAGCATGTGGCGCAGGGCTCCCCCCCGATCAGGCGGTCGCCGCGCTCGCGGAGGCGATGGTGACATCACGCCGGACCCCGAGCAGCACGGACTTCCTCACAGCCTGTCTGGGTAGTGTGCCAATCATCTTCACCGACATGCCCCCCGCCTGTTGGTACGACTGCTCCCCCGCCACGAGGTCGTTCGGGTCGGTTCGAACCCATGAGGAATTCACCGACAACGTCACTGCCGTTTGGGTGTCTGTGCTGCCAGTCACCTACAACAGCGAAGGAACGTACCTCGACGTCTGGGAATCCTGGATTCTGGAACCCGCCGGTGATGGCTACCGCCTGAGCGACTTCCGCATCGAGGAGCCGACGGTCCAACGAATCAAAGCGATCGAAACGCTGACGAAGTACTTCCGGCACATTGATCGGGGTGAATGGGGCGACGCTGCAGCGATGCTGAATGACGGCGCCACGAATCCCGATGAACGCTTCGACCTCCGAGAACTCGCCCCTGCGTCATACTCGGTTGAAGGCATCGCCTTAGCGCTGCAACGGTGGTGTGGGACGGGTTGCGATACTCAGTCACCAACCGCAGCCGAACTGGTCTTCGATGACAGCTACGTGCTCCGACGTGGAAGCAGGGAGATCGAAGTTTTCTGGTACGAGGGCACCTATTCAATCGGCGGACTTCCGTTTCCACTGGAGCAGTGACAGGCCCCGCAAGAGGTGGAAGTTCAGCGCTGCTGGTCTGGAATGATCGTACTTGCATAGCGGGTAGGTCGCACGGAGAGTGGGGGTGTTCACCACTTGGCGCGAGCGGTCGGCTATGACTGCAGCGTGGACGCGGAACAGCGGATCGCCGGGCTTGCGGCCAAGGTCGCTTGACCTCGATTTGCGGGCCGACGCCGGCAAGCCGAACATCTCCGCAGGAACGCGGAACGAAGCAGTTTCGCGTCGCTTCCCGCCCCTGCTCGCGTCGACCCGATCACCGGAATAACCGCACTACGACTGAGCGATCCGGAATAACCACAGCTATGTGCTGTCACCCCGGGCGACGGTAGGAGCGGTCTGTCACAGCCTGCGGCGCCAGCACCAACAGAAGCCCTACGAGGAGTGCCGGGACGTTGAGAACCCAGGCAAAGAACGTCGGAGTGAGCACCGACACGAGGAGGAGCCAACCTGCGTGCCTGTTGTTTCGGCGATCAATGGCCAGCGAGGCCATCCACGCAGCAGCTGGACCGATGAGGCAGGCGGCAACGAAGAGCGGACGCGCATCAGCGTTGATGGAGCCGACAGAGGCGAAGCCGACGACAAGGCCTGTTGCGGCCCAAGCGATCGCGCCGAACCGAACTACCTGGCGGTCGAGCATCCACCACCTCTTGCAGCCGTGACGACTCCAACGTCGATTCTCATCATGCTCCAACGGGAACAGACTGTCCACCACGCCTGTCGGCAGGTATGGACGGCGTGTCGTTCAAACGGGAACGACCTCGACGAGCTTGTGAAGGGCGTGGAAATCATCCGGGTTGCGGGTGTAGAGCGGGAGGCCGGCTGAGCATGCGGTCGCCGCAATGAGAAGATCGACCGCTCGTGCCCCGCGGGCCTTACGACCCGCCCCGACGACAGCCGCATAGACACGGCCGTAGGCGCGCGCCGCCTCTGCATCGAACGGCAGCGGATCGAAGACTGCCTCGGCGCGCTGCAGCCGGTCCTGTCGGCGCGCCCGCTCGTCGGGGTCCTGGGTGGCGTGGGGGCCGGCCGCGAGCTCGGCCATGGTGATGGCACTTACCGCCGCCTCGAGGGGGAGCCGCGCTGGGTCGAGGTGTTCGAGGTCGATGACGACCGACGTGTCGAGCAGGCCGCGTGGCCGGCGGGGATCAGCCACGAGGTTCGGAGTCCTGTGTCGCGATCTGATCAAGGTCGGCGCGGAAGCGGTCGCTGTCGATGGCTGGTGCGTTGCGGAACATCGCAATGACCGCGTCAACGGAAACGAAGCGATGGCGTCGCATCGGAGTCAGTTCCCCCACGGGGGTGCCATTGCGCGTGACGATGAACGTCTCCCCCTGATCGAGGCGACGCATAATCTCGCCGCTGTCGTTGCGGAGCTCCCGCTGGGTGATCGTCTGAGCCATAGCCCCACCGTAGCACTCTGTGCTACGGTAAGCGACGGTCCGCCCAGGACGGCGCGGATCTGGCGCTGCTTGCTATGTGCCGCAGCCGGGATCGGCATGGTTCCACATCCGGTCGCGAACGCGACGGATGCGTCGTTCGGCGTGCGCGAGCGGAAGTAGTAGGTTCGGCTCCTGCCGTGAACGCGGTTGCGCCACCCACGAGGGGGTGGTGCTGCGAACCAGGAGGTGTTGGCCATGGCCAAGTACTTGATCAGCGGGAACTACGTCGGAGATGGCATCAAGGGGCTGATGGCCGAGGGGGGCTCCAAGCGTCGCGAGGCTGCTGCTGCCGCCATCGAGTCCGTCGGCGGCTCCCTGGACTGCCTCTACTACGCATTCGGAGAGACCGACCTGTTCGGGATCTGTGACTTCCCCGATGCAGCCAGTGCGGCGGCGATCTCGTTACTGATCAACTCGTCGGGTTCCGTCGCCATCTCGCTGACTCCGTTGATGACGCCTGAGGATATCGACGCGGCAGCCTCCAAGTCCCCGTCGTACCGTTCACCGGGCGCCTGAGGCGCATCGCGCACCGATAGGGGGCGCGCCGCCGGGAACGCGTCTTGTGCTACTCGGCTCGGCGTGCCCGAGCCTCAGCCAGGCGGGGCGAAGAACTCCAGAGCGATGTTGTCGGGATCACGGAAGGAGAGCCCGGAACCGTAGGGCGCGTCGATGACCCCACCGTGCGCGAGGCCCAGCGAGTTCAGCTTCGTCTCCCACTGCTCGAGCTCCGCTCGATTGGCGCAGCCAAACGCCACGTGGTCCAACCCGGGACGCAGCTCGTCGAACGGTTCTGCACTGCTGGGCGTGGAATGTTGGTGGATCCCGAAGAGCGTCGAGCCGAGCAACCAGACGACGTGATGGAACGGTCCCGTCTGCTCGTCAAGCACCGGTTCCGCACCGAAGAGAGTCGTGTACCACGGTCGGCTACGACCGAGGTCGGTGACTGTCACCGCGACGTGGGCTAGAGCAGGAAACTCAGACATTACGACCCCCAGTAAGTTGCTTTGGACTTTTCCAAACGTACTGCATTTCGACAGGGGCTTGGGCGGGGTGTTCGAGGGGCGCCCGAAGAGCGAACGAGGGTCAGTCTTCCAACGACAAGCGGTACACATTCGTCGCTCTTGGCTGGAAGCCGATGCGCTGGTACAAGCGATTGGCGGCCTCGCGCGTCGGTCGCGACGTGAGGTCGACCGTCTTGGCACCCTTGCTGCGGGCGAGATCGAGCGCACACTGATTCAGTTGGTCGCCGACCCCGTGCCCGCGTGCCGAATCTTCGACCACGACATCCTCGATCCATGCCCGCACCCCCGTAGGAATGCGGAACGTGACCAGCGTGAGCGTGCCCACCACCGCCCCATCCAGCCGGGCGATCAGCACGTTGCTCGCCTCCGATTGCACCATCTCGGCGAGTTCGGCTGCAGTCGGCGGCGGCGAACTGCTGGAGAGCTGGGGGATGAGGCGGGCGAAGGCCTGCACCAACTCGTCGGTGGCCTCGGTGGCGATCTCGATCGTGACACTCACGGCTCGCAACGTTAGGGCCTCTTCGAACACGGCAGGCGCCGCCTCCCGCGTATGGTTCGCAACATGCAACCCGCTCGCGCCTTGGCAGCAGCCCTCGAACCGATCGTCGGGCAGGTGTACTTCTCGCCCGAGTGCCACGCCAACTACGTCGCGCTCGGCTTCGCCCCCAGCCGGGGCGACGCCAATGGCGTGGCCTTGCCGGATGGGCCGGCCTACTTCACCAGCCGCGGCTCGGTGATGGGCCAGGTGTCGGGCATGGTCGTGGCCGCTGCCTTCGCCGTGTTCAATCCCGCAGCCGTGATCCCTTCCGTGCGCCACGGTTGGAGCCTCACCGACGCGGCCACCATCTGCCAGGCCCGCGACGACGGTGCCATCGCGCAACTGAGCCGAATCCTCGGCCCCGCCCCCGACGGGGTTGTGCGCGCCGCGGAGCTGTTGAGCCCCGTGGTCGACACGCTCCGCCCGGAAGGCCGGCCCCTGTACGCAGGTGTGCGCTCGCTGGCCATCCCCGACACCGACCTCGGTGCCCTGTGGCGCATGGGCGACATGTTGCGCGAGTTCCGCGGCGACTGCCACACCGCAGCTTGGATCACTGCGGGCCTCGATGCCACCGAGATCGGCCTGCTCAGCGAGCTGTACTGGGGTTTGCCGATGCGTAGCTACAGCCGCACGCGAGCGTGGAGCGACGAGCAGTTCGAGGCGGCGCACCAACGCCTACGGTCGCGCGGTCTCGTCGATGAGATCGGTTTCACCGAAGCAGGAAGCCTGCTGCGCGAAGACGTGGAGGTGCACACCGACCAGCAGGTGGCCGGGGCACTCCGTGCGTTGGGCGACAACCTCGACGAGTTGCTGCAGATCCTGACACCATGGGGTGAGGCCGTCCGGGCCGCTCACGGTTACCCCGCGTCCGGCCCCCACGACCTGGCCAAGCTCACCGGGCACCGCTGATACCTTTCGCACATGATCCTGCAGTCGCTCGCTGATGTCGGCACCGACCAGTTCGTCGACCACACCGGTTGGCACCCGAAGCCCGAGGGCCTGTGCCAGGGGGAGATGTGCATGCCGGCAGCAGGCAGCCTGCGCGCCGACCGCACCGTCGATGTGGAGATTGCCGCTCAGCGACTGGGCATGCCTTTGGTGCACGACGAGCAACACGGTCTCTGGGCGTTGGGGCCTGCCACCCTGGGCGGCCGGGCGCTCGCATCTGCGGCGGCGGCCGACCCCGTGCTACGAACTCACGACGGCCTGCCGTTCCGGCTGTCGTCGTTGCACGGCCGAAAGGTGCTGCTGGTCGCCTGGGCAAGTTATTGAGGCTGCCGCACCAGCCTGCCCGGGTGGCAGGCACTCCATACCGAACTGCAGTCGCTGGGGCTCACCGTCGTCACCGTCGCTCTCGACGTGGAGCCCGCGCACACCACCAAGTGGATCGACGCCGCCAGGCCGCAGGACCCGACGCTGACACACCCGAGCCTGGTCGATACCCAGCACATCACCGACGAACTGTTCGGCTTCAGCAACATCCCGATGGCGGTGTGGATCGACGAGGAAGGCACCATCGTGCGCCCGGCCGAAGGTGCCTCCATCGAACGCAGCCCGCTGCGCGACATGAAGATTCCCGAAGGTCTGCCCGAGCGCATCACGCGCATGCTCACCGAGGTGAAAAAGATCCCCGACTTTGCGCTCGACTACCGCGCTGCGATCGTTGACTGGGCCCACCATGGCGCCGCGTCCAGGTTCGCGTTGTCCCCCGACGAGGTCGTGGCCCGCTCCCAGCCCCGCGACGCCGACCAAGCTCGCGCCGCCGCCTGCTTCGAGCTCGGCGAACACTTGCGGCGCACCGTCGGCCCCGAGGCCGCAGTGCCGTGGTGGCGTGAAGCCCATCGCCTGTACCCGGCCAACTGGACGTACAAGCGGCAGGCCTGGACCTTGGTCACCACCGTCGACGGCGCCACCGAGAACGATCTGATGCAGGGTCCCAACGACGTGTACGAAGGCAACTGGCTCGACGACGTCGTCGCGTCGGGCGGTGGCGAGGCCTACACCGTCTTGCCCCAGCTCTAGGTGACAACCGCCTCTAGGACGCCGGGTTGGCGATGACGATGTCGGCCACAGTCTTCATTCGTCGACCCCACCATCGTGATGCGGTAACACCGCACGCTGCACACCGATCGTAAGGATCGTGAAGAAGAACGCAGCCATGCCGATGAGCACGCCACTTTCGACCCAGGTGGGGATGTACACCTCGTCCGGTCGGAACGGCTGGCCCGCTCGCCCACCCGGAATACCGGGAGCGAGACCGACGAGAGGCTCGAACTCGGCAGCAAAGAGAATGTTGACGCGTTTGGCGAACACGCCGAGCAGCAACAAGACCGACGAGACGGTGAGCATCGCCGGGCGACTTCCCGCTCGAGAGAGCAACACCACGACTGGAACGGCAACACCGAGGATGATCTCGCCCCAGAACACGGGGGCGAGGCGACCAGTGAGAAGAATGTCGAGTTGGTCACGATGATCGGGTTCACCGGAGACGAAGGTCGTCATCACCTCGGTGAACAGTAGGAACACGTCGGCGGCCACGAACCACAGCAGCAGCCGCCGCAATCCGGCGTACACCGATTGGCCGACCCGGAAAGTGGTGAAACGTTCAACGACATGCCCGGTCACGACAACGAGGGCAGTGCCTGAAACCAGCGCCGATGAAATGAACAAGGGTGCCAGCAGCGGAGTGTTCCAGAACGGGCGCGCCACCAGCAGTCCGAAGATCCAGGCAGTGACGGAGTGCACAAGGATCGCGACCGGCAAGCTGACAATGGCCATCACACGCAATGCCTTTCGGGGAACGGGCACGCGGGTCAGGATCCACAGATCGATGGCACCGATCACGAGGTAGATCGTGAGTACTGCCATGTCCCACACCAACGGCGAAGTGAGGTTCGGCTGCAAGATCATCTTCCACGCCCGCTGAGGACGCCCGAGATCGGGCAAGATCGTGCCCGCGGCGGTGGCCACGGCTGCGACCGAGCACACGACAGCGAGTCGATTGATGTGCTCGAACCGATGTGATCCCGCAAGTTCGGCGCCGGCGACAACGATCAGACCGCCGGCGGAGACGCCGACCAGAAACATGAAGGCGACGATGTACAAACCCCACGTGATCGTGTTCGACAATCCAGTGACGGCGAGGCCGTTGGTCCATTGATAGATGAACGACCCGAACCCAATCAGCAGCCCGACAGCGAGCACTGTGATCCACACGGTCCAGGCACGAGGATGGGAAACCGCCGCCAAGGGACCGACTGCGGGTTCGAGGGTAGGAGTTTGCACGGTCACTGATCCTCCCCATCGTTCAGGTAGTCGGCAGTTTCATCAAGCAACGGGCGGCGGCGGCGTGGTTCCAGGTATGACACCTTTGGGCGAGTGCCTTTCTCCTCGAGCAGGATGCTCGGATTGCGACTGTCCAGCATCTGCACCAACCGACTGTCAGCGGCGTTGAGATCGCCGAAGATGCGCGCCTGCGCGGGGCACGACCACACGCACGACGGCACCTGCTCATCGGCAAGACGATGCACACACATCGTGCACTTCTCGACGCTGCCCACCGGGCGCGGGGCAACCATGCCCGTGCCCTCCGGGAGCGGATACTCGGCGTCGCCCCAGTTGAAGACACGCACCCCGTACGGGCACGCGGCCATGCAATACCGGCAACCGATGCAGTCGTCCTGGTTGACGAGCACTAGGCCTTCGGCGTTGATCCACGTCGCCGAGGTAGGGCACACCTTCTCGCACGGCGCGTCATCGCAGTGCTGGCACGCGAGGGGAAGCCAATGCAGATCCATGCGGCCGTGCTCGTCGGTGGCAGGAGTATCGATCGCGGCCCCGGCGGTGAGGATGCGGTTCCACCACATCCCGAGCGGGACAGCGTTCTCGCTTTTGCAAATGACTGCACACGTCCAGCATCCGATGCAGCGCTCAAGATCGACTGCCATGCCCCATCGCGGGTGTTCCGACCGAACGTCGATCGTGCCGTAGGCGCGACTGGCCGCGGGGAGCGCTTCCACCGGCGACACCTGGTCACCGGCTGGGTCATCGGCTGGGTGTCCGTTGTCGAGTTCAGGCACGACGAACCTCGCAGTTGCAGTCCTTCCAACCCGTCGACGGCGCCCACATGTTCGGCACATAGTGCACTTCGTGAATCGGGTTGACTGCCGATGAGGTGAGCTCATTCACACCCTTGCCAGCTTTGAAGTAGCGGGGCCACCAACCTTCATGCACGGTGACCGAGCCAACCTTGGCGGCATCGGTGATGTGTGCCCAGGCGACGACACGGCCACGGGAGTTGATCACCTCAACCAGATCACCATCTTCGATATTGCGAGCCGCTGCATCATCGGGGTGCATCAACACGGGAGGCTTGCCGCCGTGGATTTCCTCCATCCACGGGTTGTTGCCGAAGCTGGAATGGATCCGCCATTTCGAATGTGGGGTCAACAACCGCAGCGGATAGTCGGCGGGCGGGTTCGCCGCATCATCGAAAGGCGGCTTGTAGGTCGGCACCTGTTCCCCGACTGCAAGGAACTGGTCTTCGTCCTTGTAGAACTCGATTCGCCCGGTCGGAACGAACGCGGCAGTTTTCTCCAGCGGCGCCGGCAGCGACACCGGCGGGAACGGTTGGAAGTTCTCGATCTGCGCGAGGAACGGGATGTCGGGATCGGCGACATTCAACCGCACCGGTCCCTGCTGCAACTGTTCGTAGCTGATCCCCTCTGCAGGACCGCCCTCGGCCAGCATCATCCGAATCGCGTCGACCTCGTCGACCTGCCAATGCTGTTCGAACTTGGCCGGATCAATGCGGCGGATCAACTCCTTCCACATCCACAGTTCCGACTGAGACTCACCAACCGGCTCGATCGCCGGCTGCTGCAGCTGTAGGAACGGGTGAAGCGGCGTGGCGGTGAGGTCGAGCTTCTCGTACCAGGTGGTCGCCGGTAACACGACATCGGCGTAGTTCGCGGTGTCGGTCATCTGGTGATCGACGACGACGATCAGATCCAGCGCATCCAACGTGCGGTACAGCGTGTTCACATCGGGTGCCTGCACGAACATATTCGCGAACGTGCAGAACAACCCCTTGTAGCCAGCCTTGGGATACGGCACGTCAGGATGCATGTCGGGGGTCGGGCCGCGCAGGAAATAGATCGAGGCGACGATCTTCGCCTTGTCCTCTCCGGCGTTCACCCATGGGCCCCACTTCACCCGCACCTTGTACTGGCCGACGTAGACGCTGAATCCTCCGCCGGATTTGCCTATGTTGCCGGTGAGCGCGGCGCACAGGGCAAGCGCACGACCCTGCAGATCACCGTGGTACCAGTGATTCGAGCCAGCACCCATGATGATCGCCGACGGCTTTTCGGTCGCGTAACCACGCGCCACCGCTCGCACGATGCCGGGACGCAGGCCGGTGATCGCTTCCGCCGCTTCTGGAGTCCAGCGAGCGAGTTCGTCGACAAGGTGGGCGAAGCCTGGCCGCACCTCGACCGTGAGTCCGTTCGCGAGGGTCACCTCGAATGCACCCTCCAAAGCGGCGTCGACCCCGTCAGGGATGCCCAGCCGATCGATCGGCACCGGCACCGCCTCGCCGGCAGCGAGATCCCACACCATGAACCGGTTCGGATCGGCGGTGGTGCCCGCGACGTCGGCTTCGCGGAGCCGCTTCCCGTCGTCAGCGCGCACCAGTAATGGGGCGTCGGTGTAGTTGCGCATGAATCCGAGATCGGCGAGGCCCTCACCGACGATCACCTGCGCGAGTGACAACGCAAACGCGGCGTCGGTGCCAGGATTGATTTGCAGCCAATTGTCGGCCTTTGCCGCTGTCGCTGAGAACGTCGGGTCGACCACCACCAACCGTGCGCCACGTTCGACCGCGTCGAACAGGAAGTGCGCGTCGGGGATGCGGGTCTCCAATGGGTTCGAACCAATGAGCAGCAGAAACCGGCTGTTCGCCCAGTCCTTCGCCTCATGCTCCGCATTCTGCACACCGAACGTGATCGGCATCCCCATCGGCAGGTCGCCATTGAGATCGAAACTCGTGCCGTGGGTCATGCCCAAGGTTGCCGCCGCCCGATAGTTGGCACCCTTGTGCACGTAGCCCGACCCCGGTACCTGGCCGAATACGTGGATGGAATCCCACCCGTGTTGCTCGCCGATCGTCGTCATCTTCTCCGCGATCGTGTCGAGTGCTTCCTCCCAGGTCGCTTCACGGAACTCACCGCTGCCGCGTTCGCCAGTACGGATCAGCGGCGTCAGCACCCGATCCTTGTTGTAAATCTGCAGGTGATAGGACAACCCCTTCATGCATCCCCTAGGGTTGTACACCTCGTCGGGATAATCAGCGGCTTGCTGCACCTTTACCACCTTGCCGTCGCGCACGAACGCCAACTGACCGCAACCTCCGGTGCAGTTCGGCGAACAGGTCGTGCGCACCACCCGATCCACGGGTAGCGACAGCACCGTTGCCGATCCGATCTGTGGATTGGCGAGTGCTACCGCAGCGGCACCGACGCCGACAACTGCAGCGCCGCCGGTGATCAGCGCTCGCCTGCTCAACGGCGTGCTGCTCAACGGCGTGCCGTTCGTGTCGGCGCTGTCGTTCGTGTCGGCGCTGTCGTTCGTGTCGGCGCTACTCACGTCAGAGCACCTTCGGGTTCGATGGGCACGACAACATCGAATGATCACTGGCGCCGCAATTCGCGCACCGCCCACCCGACATTCCCCGTGCGGTCGGGCGATACGCGCCCGCATTCCGGCGAAGGTGACCCGCCAATCTGGCTATCACCGCGACGACCGGTGCGGCCGCAAGCGCGCCGAGCACCGTGCGCCGAGTTGCGGGCGATGCACCTTGGCGGTGTCCGAGCCCTTCTGACGGATCCATCATCGACTTCCTTCCTGAGGCCAGACCTGCATGGTCTTCTGCAGCGCCGACAACGGCATCTCACCAAGCGTCCCGGCCCCGGCCCATCTGGTGGCCAGTCCGGATCGACGAGTGACTTCCCAGTCGCACAGTTCGAGACTGATCAATAGGTAGATGTCTGGCCAGGGTCGAAGGGCCCCATTGGTGTTGCGACGCCATGACCGTTGTGCGGGGTCGGCAAGCGCAGCGGCGATAGCGTGGAGAGCCATGGAGCACGTCCGCTGGCTGGCGCAACCCTTGCTGCAGCGCCCCATCCTCATCGCCGCTTTCACCGGCTGGAACGATGCGGCTGATGCAGCCAGCAACAGCGTGCGTCACTTGGTGGAGGCGTGGCAGGCACAGCCGCTCGCCGAGATCGACCCTGAGGAGTTCACCGACTTCGCCACCGTGCGCCCGCACGTGAGGCTGACACCCCAGCAGCGACGCACCATCGTGTGGCCCACCGTCGGCGTGTGGAGCGCCAGCACTCCCGGCGGTGATGTCATCCTCGTGCTCGGTCCCGAGCCAGCGTTGCGATGGCGCCTGTTCACCGACCAACTGGTGGCAATCGCACAGCGATTCGACGTGTCGCTGGTGCTGACGCTCGGTGCACTGCTGGCCGACGTGCCGCACAGCCGACCCGTGCAGCTGATCGGTACTGCCACCGAACAGGACGTCATCGACCGCTTCCAGCTGCAGCGCAGCCGCTACGAGGGCCCCACGGGGATTGTCGGCGTCGTGCAGGATGCGTGCACTAGGGCGGCTCTGTCGTGTGCTTCGCTGTGGGCAGCAGTTCCCGCCTACGCCTCGCAGGTGCCGTCGCCGAAGGCCTCACTCGCGCTGGTGGAACGCGCCTGCGAGATGATCGGCACGCCGGCACCCACCGCTCGGCTGCTGGCAGAATCCACCGACTACGACACCCGCGTCTCGGCCTTCGTCAACGACGACACCGACCTGGTCGGCTACGTGGCACGTCTGGAATCGCTCTCCGACAGCGGGCAGCTCGCCGACGACCACTTCGACGATCACTTCGACGATGAGGACGAAGATGACGACGCCGACGACGACGACGATGTCGTCGGCGGCGAGCGGGAGCCCGAAGCGGAAGTGGACAGTGAACGGTTCATGGCCGAACTGGAGCGCTTCCTGCGCGACCAGGAAGGCGACGGCAAGTAGCCGTGCTCTGATCGCGTCAGTCCCGCTCGCTGCGCCAGACGGGCGATCGCGGCGGCTCGAACGTGGTTGCAGTGCGGCTGCCGTCAATGGCGGCGAAGGCCATCGGACCCCACCACTCGGCCCCGGCGGTGGGAAACGGCAGTTGGTCGCGAGCGAACCAGCCGACGTCTGCGGTCTCCAATGGATGCGGCGCCAGGATGCCGCCCGTTGCCCGGCAGTGGAACAAAAGCAGGTACATCGAGAAGCGGCTGAAGCCCATCCGCTGGCCGTCGACCACGCTCAACAACTGCACCGGCTCGCACTCGATACCCGTCTCCTCCAGCACCTCCTTCAGCGCCACTTCGCTGGGTGAGTAGCCGCTGTCCGCCCACCCCGTGGGGTACAGCCAGAGGCCGCTGTCGCCGCGCTGCACGAGCAGGATTTCGCCGGCGGCGTTGCCCACCACCGCGCCGATCGCAACCTTCGGCGTCACATAACCAGGTACGCCCTCGCCGACGGTGTCCATCCATTCCTGGATGAAATGGTCGCTCTCGCGCCGAACCTCCAATGCTTCGTCGGCGGCCGCTTTGATGTCGGCGGCGACGTGCAACACCTCCTCGAACCGCTCGCGTTCGTAGAGGTTCTGCGTGAACGCGAGGCCGGTACGGGCGATGCCCGCCAACGCCGCGCTCCAGCGGACGAGATCGCGGGTGAAGTCGTTCGGCGCGGCGTCGCTCACGCTCGCGACCCTAGGCCGTTCGCACCTCCTCGCCGCCCTCGCGGTGTTCTCGAGGGTCGGGCTTCCGGCCACCGCCTCACCTCTCCTACACTTCGCCCCGTGCACCCCATTTCCGCCGCTCGACTTCTCAGCGCGATCGCATTGTCGGCCTTGGTTGCATGCACCGGCGGTAGCACGGCCAACCCCAACACCAGTCACGGTGTCGCCACGACCAGCACCACTGTGCGCCCCGAAGACGGGGCGTTGGTCGTCGGGGCCATCCTGCCCAGCAGCGGCAGTGCCGCCGACATCGGGGCCTCGATGGTCGACGCGCTCGCAGTCGCGCTCGCCGAGATCAACTCCACCGGTGGAATCGCCGGCCGTCCCGTGCGCCTGATCACACGTGAGGAAGGCAACAATCCGGCCACTGCCGGGCTGGCCGTGCAGGATCTCGTGCAACTGGGTGTCGACGCCATCATCGGGCCCACATCGTCCACCAACGTGCTCGGCACACTTGGCGCGGCGGTCGATGCCGGTGTGCTCACCTGCAGCCCCACAGCCTCTGCACTCGCCCTCGACGAGTTTCCCGACAACGGTTTGTTCTTCCGCACGATTGCCAGCGACTCGCTGCAAGCCAAGGCCATAGCCAGCGTGGTGGAGACCTCGGGCAGCAGCACCGCTGTCGTCGTGTATCTCGACGACGACTATGGCCGCCCGTTCGCCGAGGCAACGCAGGCCTCGATCAGCGCTCACGGCGCAAGCGTGGCCGCCGCAGTGGCGTTCACCGCCAGCGAGGAATCCATCTCGGCGGCGGTCGACAAGGTGCTCGCGAGCCAGCCCGAGGTGGTCGCCGTCATTGCCGACGGCGCCACCGGCCCCGCCATCATCAATGCCATCGATGCTGCCGCCCCCGGCCCGATCACCTACGTCGTCAACGATGCGATCCGACGTCCTGCGGCGTCGACACAACCGTTCACCGCCGGGCTGGCGAGGCGAGTCGTGGGTGTGGCACCGATCGCTTACGACAGCTCGAAGGGATTCACCGATGCGATGCACGCGGTCGACCCGGCGACCACCGGTCTGTACGCACACAATGCGTACGACTGCCTCAACGTCATCGCCCTCGCGGCGCAGGCCGCTGGCTCCAACCAGCCGCTCGACATTGCCGCGTCCATTCCCGACGTCACCACCAGCGGCACCGGCTGCTCCATGTTCACCAGTTGCCGGGCCTCGCTCGTCGAAGGCCGCAACATCAACTACAACGGGCCGACCGGCAACCTCTCGATCGGCGCCGATGGCAATGTGGTCACCGCCAACTTCGAACGTTTCACGTTCGACTCCACTGGCCGCGACGTCACCGACGGAATCATCGCGATCGGCGAGGACTGAGCGCGCCTGTCGCCCGCGCGGGTCAGAGCGTGGCGACCAGTTCTTCCACCGGCACCACCATGCCGGTGTAGAACGGCCCGAACTCGGCGTACAGGCTGGAGGCCAGATCGAAGCGCATCGTGTACACGACTTCCTTCAGGTCGTCGGGGTGAACGGCGAACAGGGTGACGCCCCACTCGAAGTCGTCGAGGCCGGTGGAGCCGGTGACGTACTGCACGACTCGACCCGCGAACTTGCGGCCACTGGTGCCGTGGTCGTGCATCAGTTCCCTGCGCTCGTCGAACGGCAGCGTGAACCAGTTGGCGTGGCCTTCGCGCTTCTTCGACATCGGGTAGAAGCACCACGCCGGCATGTGCTGTTGGCGCGGCGGAATGTCGGGATAGAGGCGACCCCGCAACATCTCCTCTGGCATCCCCTTCGCGTACTCGCTGACCTCGGTGAGGCTGACGTAGCTGTCGACAACATCGAGCCCGGCGCGCTGCAGGCCGGACTGCAGCGCACGCAGCACCTGCCAGTCCTCGTGCATCGCCATGAAGGCGGCATCGCACTTGTGGCCGAGCGTCGAGACAGTGACGACCTGGACGCCGGCACCTTCGGCGGCCCTCACCGCCGCTACCACGCTCTCCCCTTCGAACATCGGTGTCGCCTTGCAGAACAGGTGCAGCATGCCGCGACCTACGGAGGGCCTGAGACCTGCGGAGGGCCTAATGGGTTCACTCATGTGCTCCAGGCTACGGCCGACGGGGCCGCGCTGGCCTACGGCGCGACGCGCTCGGGTGCGTAGATGTTGAGCCGGTCGGCCCTCACGAAACCCGCCAGCACAAGGCCGGCGCGGCGGGCGGTGTGCACCGCCAGCGCCGTCGGCGCACTGACCGCGATGAGCGTGCTGAAGCCGGCTGCCCAAGCCTTCTGCACCAGCTCGAAGCTGGCACGGCCGCTCACGAACAAGCCCAATCCGGTGGCCGGCAACTGGCCATCCAGCAGCAGCCGTCCGATCACCTTGTCGACCGCGTTGTGGCGGCCCACGTCTTCGCGGGCGAGCAGCACCTCACCCTGGGGCGTGAACGCGGCGGCGCCGTGCACCGAGCCGGTGGCGTCGAACAGGCCCTGCGCGGCGCGCACGGCGCCCGGGACATCGTGGAGCACGTCCATCGCGATCGGCGTGGTGGCCGGCAGCGGCAGCAGCCGGTTGCACAGTTCGTCGATCGCGTCGTTGCCACACAGGCCGCAACTGGAGGTCGTGTTGCCCAGGCGGGGGCGCGGCGCCGGCGCTCGACAACCAGTTTCCACCGTGACGACGTTGAACTCGCTGCCGACTGCCGAACCGGTGGCGCAGTAGCGCACGGCGGTGACGGGCATGCCTGCCAGCAGGCCCTCGGTGTGGCAGAACCCGACGGCCAGTTCGTAGTCGTGGCCGGGGGTACGCATGGTGGTGCTGACGGTGGTGCCATCGAGTTGCACGGTCATCGGCTCCTCCACGATCAGCTCGTCGGGGTGGCGCGTATGTTCGCCCGCCTGCACGGTGGTGACCAGAAGCGTTTCGCGACGGGTGCGGGCTGCCATCCGTGCGACGGTACCCGCACATTGCGCGATTGAGAACCGCTCGCGCAATAGGGTTCGCGGCATGGAGACTCAGAACAACGGTCGCATCATGGTGGCCGAGCTGGTGGGTACGACGGTGCTCATGCTGGGCGGGCCGGGCGTGGCGGTCTTCACCGCCGGCAAGGTTGGCGTGCTCGGCGTGGCGTTGGGCTTCGGTCTCTCGCTACTGATCATGGCGTACGTGATCGGGCCGATCAGTGGCTGCCACATCAACCCGGCGGTCACGCTGGGCATGCTGCTCGCCCGCAAGATCAACGGCGCCCACGCCGTGTTCGCATGGATCGGCCAGATCATCGGGGGGGTCGGTGGCGCCGCCATCATCTACGGCATCGCCACCGGCCGCGACGATTTCGAACGCGGCCAGTTCGCCGCCAACCTGTGGTCGGGCCAGTACTACGGCGTCGGCGCAGCCATCGTCACCGAAGTGATCCTCACCGCCTTGCTCGTGCTCGTGGTGCTCTTCACCACCACCCGCAAGTTCGCACCGGGCTTCGGTGGCCTGGTCATCGGACTCACACTTACGCTCATCCACCTCATCTCGATCCCGATCGACAACACCTCGGTGAACCCGGCACGCAGCCTGGGTACGGCGTTGTTCGCCGACACCTCGTTCGAGGCGCTGCAGCAACTGTGGGTCTTCATCGTGTTCCCGCTGGTCGGTGCAATCGTGGGTGTGGTGCTGTTCCTGATCCTCGACGACGCCCGCCTGGAAGACACGATGCTGGCCGATGTGCCCGGCCTGCGAGAGGTGCGCGACACCCTCGACAAGGTCGCCGATGAGGCCGTCGAAGCCGTCGAAGACACCGTCGACTGAACGCTCCGGCGGACGAAGCGCCGCAGAACGCTGTTGCCCCTTCAGGCGGGGAGCAGGACCATCGGTTCGGTCGGTTGCGGCTCGCCGGTGCTAGCGAGTTCGGACGGCACGAAGTGGTCGGCGGCGTCGGCCGAGGCGAGTGTCGCTGCGGTCCACCACACCTGCGGGCTGTGGGTGTCGAGCAGCGGGTGCCACAGCACGCCGAAGTCGTTGAGGCCACCGGTGACCAGACGG
>JANONE010000167.1:0-9037 GCA_031420675.1 Ilumatobacteraceae bacterium
CTGGTTCCACCAGTTGCCCAACCGGCCGATCGCCTGCGAGAGCGGGATGGCAGGCGCCGCCGCGGTGAACACACCAGGCACCGAAAGGCCGCGGCGCTTGATCGCCCAGATGGCCACCAACACACCGGCGAGCAAGCCGCCCGGAATGCCGAGGCCGCCCTCCCAGACCTTGAGCCAGCGGCTGGGCTCTTTCCACGGCTGGCTCTTGTCGGTGACGATGTAGTACAGCCGGGCACCGATCACGCCGGCAGCCACTGCCCACATCGCGATCGAGCTCATGTCGTCACGGGTACCGACACCGGCCTTCTCCATGCGGCGGCCGCTCAGCCACACGCCGGCGACGACGCCGAGGGCGATCATCAGCCCGTAGGCGTGGATCGCCACCGGGCCGATGTTGAACTCACCGTCGGACGGACTGGGGATGATGGCGAGCAGCGACACGAGCTAGGCCGTGACCCGGTCGGCGAAGGAAACGGTGGATTGGAAGATGAGTTCCTTGTCGTAGTCCTGGGTGGCGACGTGGTAGCTGCGCTCGAGGGCGATGCGCTCCACCGGGCCGCCGTAGTTGGTGGCCAGGTACTCGCCCTGCGCGGGGTCGACGACGTGGTCCTGCGGCGAGTTCATCAGTAGCAGCGGCTGGCGCATGCCGGGATACTCCTGGGCGAGTGGCCCCAGGCCCTCGGTGACCAAAGAGATCAGTGGGCGCACCGGTGTGCCGTCGTAGGCGGACTCGTGTGCATCGGGGTCGGCGATGTCGCTGCCGATCGCCGGCATGACCTCGGTGCCGCCGTCGACCATCCCCTGAAGCATCGCGACGACCTCGTCGGCCTGGCGTTGAGTGGCCGGGTTGATGCACACCAGGCCCACGACCTCGGGGTGATCGGCACCGATGCGCAACGCAAGCGCGCCCCCCATGCTGAGGCCTACCACGACGACCTTGTCGGTTCGTCCTGCGAGGCTCTGGTACGCGGCCTCGGCGGCACCGGCCCAATCGGCCCAACGGGTGGGCAGCATGTTGTCGACCGTGGTGCCGTGGCCGGGCAGCAGCGGCATCTCGACGTGGTAGCCGGCGGCGGCAAGCGCTTCCGCCACACCGCGCATGCTGCCCGGGTTGCCGGTGAAGCCGTGGAGCACGAGCGCGCCGTGCGCCGATGACCCGATGTGGGACCAGGGCTCGGCCCCAGGGATCAGTGCAGTCATGCCGTGCAGTATGTCAGCCCCGAACGCGTCACCACCCCTGCTCCACTGAACGGCACGTCTGATCAGACATACGGGTCGTTGGGGCCGGCCGCTTCGTCCCACCACTGCGAGGGTGCCCGCTCGGCCTCCCACTCGGGGAACGGGTAGATGCAGTTCACCGGGCACGCGGGCAAGCACTTGTCGCAGCCGCTGCACAACTCGGGGATGATCACCACATCAGGGCCGTGATTGAAGATCGCGCCGAACTGTGGCGGGCAATGGCGCAGGCACGCGTCGCAGTTGATGCACTCCAACATCTCGATGCGCAATGGCGGGTTCTTCCACTTCGCGTTGCGCGCGCGCTCGCTGATGCGGTCTGCCCTGCTGGCTGCCATGTGGAGAGTGTACGAGGCCGGGCGCCCGTCAGATTGACCCACGGGTCAATGCCTGCTGAACTGAGCATGTGGTCGACGATCGCCGCCATACCGAACAGGGCAATGAACGCAAGCAGCAACTGCTGCGTGCGGCCGAGGGCCTGTTCACGCGCAAGGGGTACGGCGCGACGCGCATCAGCGACATCTGCGCTGCGGCCGGCGTAGCGAAGGGCTTGTTCTACTGGTACTTCCCCACCAAACAGTCGCTGTTCGGCGAGCTGGTGCGCACGATGCGGCTGAACCTGCGTCGCGCGCAGGCCGCAGCGATGGACCCCGGCGCCGACCCGGTCTCACGCATCCGTCAAGGTGCTGAGGCCAGCGTGCGTTTCATGGCTGAGCACCAGTCGTACTTCGCACTGCTGGATGTGGAGCGCACCGACGATGCACTCGCGTTGGTGATGAAGGAAGGCAGCGATGTCTACTCGTCCGACGTGCTGCGGCTGATCGAGGCCGCCCAACATGACGGTCTCCTGCCCGATGGCGAACCGTCGTTCTACGTGGTGGGCGTGCTGGGTGCCGTCTCGTCGTTCAGCCACGCACACCGAATGGGCCGCCTCACGATGCCGATCGACGCCCTCGCCCACCTCGTGGGCGATTGGGTCATGCAAGCGCTGACCGGTCGAGCTGCGGCACCAACGACGCATCACGGCGGGACATCACCGCGATGAACGCGCGCACGACCCGCGGTTGGAACTGCGAGCCACGCCCGGCGACAATGTAGTTGAGGGCGTCGATCGGCGCCCACGCGTGCTTGTACACCCGAGCGCTGATCAGAGCGTCGTAGACATCGGCGACGGCGGCGATGCGCCCGCTGAGGGGGATGCTCTCGCCGAGGGCGCCGTGCGGGTAGCCGGTACCGTCCCAACGTTCGTGATGGCTGAGTGCGACTTCGGCGGCCAGTTGGAGAGCCGCCGACGTGCTGCCCGACAGGATGTCGACGCCAATCGTCGTGTGCGTCTTCATCACTTCGAACTCGGCAGCCGTCAGCGGGCCCGTCTTCAGGAGGATCTCGTCGAGAATGGAGATCTTGCCGATGTCGTGCAAGGGCGCTGCCACGCGAAGGAGCGCCACGAACTCGGGAGGCTCCCCCAGTTCCTCGGCGATGTCGGCGGCAAGCTCGCCGACCCGGAGCGGATGCTTGACGTTCTTGGTGCTGCGGAACTCCGCCATCACCGCCACGCGCTGCAACGCCTGCAGTTGGAACGCCTCGATCAGGTCGGTGCGCTTCGCGACCATGTGGTCGAGGTCGGTGGTGCGCAGTCGGAGGATCTCGGACTGCTGACGCGCCGCCTCGGTGTCGTGCTGGATCTGCAGTGTCTTGATGCGCAGGTCGGTGCCACGGTTGAACATCTCCTCGTTCAGCGCGTAGCGGGCTTCTTGGTGCACCAACGCCTGCTCGAAGCGACCCATGTCCTTGCACAGGTTGGCCAGTTTCTCCCGCAGGGTCAGCGCGATCTCGGTCATGGTGGCCTGGCCGGCGAGCTCGAGCGCGTCGCCCCATTCGCGTAGCGCGTGGTCGCGAAGGTGCTGTGCCACGTACAGGTCTCCACGCGCGGTACGCACCGTTACAACACTCCCTGGCGACAGCGGAACCCGCCGGGCGATTCGATCGCGCAGCACGCCGTCGGCCTCGTCGAGGCAACCGGTCGCACGGTCGAGCGCCGAAAGCGACACGTAGGCGATGGCGAGGCGGGCGAGGATCTCCGGCACGAACTCGGGGGCGTGGTCCTTGGCGAGCTCCAGCGCCGACTCGCCGAGACTGACGGCCAGCAGGTCCTCGTGCCGATCGGCCCGCACCTTGGCCATGTTGGCCAACGTGATCGCGTCGAGGTCGGGCCGGTCCTGACCCTTGTTGGCCATCAGCGCCGCTTCGTAGGTGACGATGGCGCGATCCGTGTCGCGCAGGCTGTGCTGGATGACGGCCAGCGAGTTGAGCAGCAATCCCTCGCTGGAGCGTTCGGTGGTCGATCGGTAGAGCTCCAATGCGGACAGCGCGGAGGAGAGCGCCTCGGAGAAGTTTGCTGCCTGGTACTGAACCGCGGCGATCAGGTTGAGGGCGCTGACCTCCGACTTGGTTGCGCCGCATTGGTGAGCGAGGTCGCGCGCCTCCAACGCCACCGCGAAGGCCTCCTGGGTGAGGCCCGACGCATACGACAGCTCGGCAAGCCGGTACAGGGCCTCCGCCTCCCCACGCGCGTCGCGCCGCGAGCGAGCGAGGACGCGCGCCTGCTGCACCATCGAGCGCGCGCGACCGAGGTCGGTGGACTCCGCCTCGCGCGCCATTTCGAGGAGGTGGTCGACGGAGGATTCGCTGCCGAAGCTGTGCGTGGCCGGCATCGTCGACGTCATGTTCACCTCCATCGTTCACACGCCACGCCCGTCTGCGCACGCTGCTGCAGGATAGTTATCGGCAGTTCCGGCCAAAGGGATAGCGAAGATTCTTGTAACGATGCGTTCACGGCCCGTGAGCAGCGGTTTCCCTCGTATCGTGGGCTCGTGGACACCATGCGGCGACACCGCACCGCGCGCCGAAACCTGGATTCCTCGGCCATCACCGCGATCGCGCCGGTGGTTGCCGTCGCGCCGGTGTGGCTGCTCGCAATCCTGGTGTTGTGGTGGCCGGTGCACCTCGTGTGGGATGTGCCGTTGTTGTGGTTCGCGGGCGGCTACCTCGCCGCCGTCGTGTTGCTGTTCCTTCGGCCGGTGCAGGTGTTCGTGCTCGCGCCACTGCTGGGCGCCCGACGGCCCACCGTCGAACAACGCGGCGTGCTAGCGCCGGCGTGGCGTCCGGTGCTGCAGGCCAACGACTTGCCCGGGCGTCGGTACGTGTTAGCGGTGTTGCCGTCGAACGAACTGAACGCATTCGCATGTGGCGGCCATCTGGTGGTAGTCACGTCGTACGCCATCGAAGCCCTGCCTCGCGATGAGCTCTCGGGCGTCTTGGCACACGAGCTCAGCCACCACCTCGGGCTGCACACGGTTGCGCTCACCATCGGTCAATGGCTCAGCATCCCGGTGTTGCTGCTCGCCCGTATCGGGTTCTTCCTGCAGAACGTCGCCTCTGCTGCGACCACCAGCTACGCCAGCCATTCGTCGGCCATCACCGCAGTTGGTCGCACCATCGCCGCACTGCTCACCGCAGTGTCGTGGGTGTTTCTCAGCGGGCTGCTGCTCAGCAACATGATGGCCAACGTGGTCGGGCGCAACAGCGAGTTCCAGGCCGATCGACGAGCCGTAGGCATGGGCTTCGGACGTCCACTGGCCACCGCCCTGCGCCGGTTCGTTGCCGAGTTCGGGGGCGGCCGACCGCTCACGTGGCGCGATCGATTGGCTGCCAGTCACCCTCCCGCGCGCACTCGCGTCGCCCGCATCGAGGCCATGATCCGCAACAAGCGGTGAGCGTGCACTTAGGGTCGAGGGATGAGTACCGCTATCGAAGCCCACGCCTTGGCGCGACGTTTCGGCCACAAGCTTGCAGTCGATGGTGTCGATCTGTTGGTGCCCGCTGGTGAGATCTACGGCTTCCTCGGGCCCAACGGCGCGGGCAAGAGCACGACGGTCCGCATGCTCACGACGCTGCTCGCCCCCACCGGTGGCACGGCCCGCGTGGCCGGCTTCGACGTGGCCGGTGAGGCCGAGAAGGTGCGGCTGCGCATCGGGGTTGCACTGCAAGATGCTGCGTTGGACGGCAAGCAGACCGGTCGCGAGCTGCTCGATCTGCAGGGCCGTCTGTATGGGCTGGCGAAGGTGGAACGGATCCGGCGCGTGGGCGAGTTGTTGGAGCTGGTCGACATCGGCGGGGCAATCGATGATCGCATCAACACCTATTCGGGCGGAATGAAGCGCCGGCTCGATCTTGCAGCCGCGCTGGTGCACCAGCCGGAGGTGCTGTTCCTCGACGAGCCGACCACCGGTCTCGATCCCACCAGCCGCGCCGCTGTGTGGGCGGAGGTGCGCTACCTGAACGAGCAGCTGGGCATGACCATCTTCCTCACCACGCAATACCTCGAGGAAGCCGACGCATTGGCCGACCGTGTAGGAATCATCGCTCATGGCAAGCTGGTGACCGAGGGTACGCCCACCGAGCTGAAGCAGTCGCTCGGCAGCGACGTCATCGTTGCGCGGGTGGCAGCCGGCACGGCCGCGACGGTGGCCGCGGTGGTCGGCCGCTTGGCCCAGGTCGATCGTGTCGAGACCGCGGGTGACGAAGTGGTGATGTCGGTGGCGAACGGGGCGGCAGCGATCAGCCCGGTAGCGGTCGCCCTGGCCGATGCAGGCGTGGTGGTGGAGGGGCTCACCCTGCGCACGCCCACGCTCGACGACGTGTTCCTGCACATCACCGGTGGCCGCATGCAGGAGGACGCCGCATGAGCACGACCCCTTCGCCGACCGTGCACCACGGCGAGCGGGTGCACCCGCGCAGTGCCGGCTTCTGGGCCGACCTGCGCACGGTCAGCCTGCGAGCCCTGCGCCTCACGTGGCGCGACCCCGAGGCCTTTGCCCCGGCGCTGGCGATTCCGTTGTTCTTCTTCGTGGTCAACGTGGGCGCGCTGCAGTCGTTCGTGGAGGGACGGTTTCCGCCGGGCTTCGATTACAAGGCGTTCCAGCTGCCGGTGGCGGTGGTGTTCGCGGTCACCGGGGTCAGTCGCGCGAACTCGTTGGTGATGGACATCCAGGGCGGTTACCTCGATCGACTGCTGCTCACGCCGGTCCGACGCGGCACCCTGCTGCTGGGGTTGATGACGGCCGACTTCGCGCTGATCGTCGCGCTCGCCGTCCCAGTGCTGCTGCTCGGGTTGGTGCTCGGGATCCATGTCGCCACCGGCATCGGTGGCATCGTGTTGTTCGTGCTGTTGGCCGGGCTGTGGGGGTTGGCGTTCACCGGCTTCCCGTACGCGATCGCGTTGCGCACCGGCAACCCGACGGCGGTGAACAACGCCTTCCTACTGTTCTTCCCATTCGCGTTCCTCACCACTGCGTATCTGCCGCAGGAGGCGATGACCGGCTGGTTGGCCACGGCGGTGAGGTTCAACCCCACCACCTACCTGCTGGCGGGCATGCGCGCGCTGTTGCAGACAGGGTGGGAATGGGCCGCGATCGGCAAGTCCCTGCTCGCCATCGCCGGCATGGGCGCGATCTCGTTCGCGCTCGCCTTCAAGTCGCTGCGCGGTCGCGTCAAGCGCAACTGACGCTCGCGCCGCGGCCATCCCCTGCCGGGTAACGTCGAAACGCGAGATGGCGGGTTAGCAGCGCACCCGGAGGGGTACCAAGCGGCGTGCATCCGCTCCCTTCAGAACGAACGAGCGCCGCCGATGGCTCCGCTCCCACGCAATACAGCCGGCGCCACGTTCGGGCGGCGTGGGCGGTCCACTCGTTGACTGCGAGTGGAGTCCTCGTCGGCTACGCCGGCCTCAATTCGGTGATCGAGGGCCATGCGCGCGCCGCGATCCTGTGGCTGGTCGCGGCACTGCTGCTCGATGGGATCGACGGGCCGATCGCGCGGAAGCTCGACGTGGGCGCCCGCGTCCCCACGCTGAACGGCAACTCCCTGGACCTGATCATCGACTACTTCACCTGCACGATCGTGCCAGTCGCGTTCCTTTACCGCTTCGACATCCTGCCGGACAAGACGGTGGGGGCGATCGGTTTCGCGATCCTCTTCGTCAGCGCGCTGTGGATGGCGAGGACCGACCTGGAGACCCCGGAGGGTTGGTTCAACGGATTCCCGGCGGAGTGGAACATGATCATCCCGACGCTGTTCCTCCTGCGGACGGATCCGTGGTTGAACCTCGCCGTCTGCATCGTGTTCTGCGCACTGACGCTGTCGCGTGTGCAGTTCGCCCACCCCGTCGCGGTGCGCGAGCACCGGCCGATCTCCATAACCTGCATGATCGCCTGGCTTGGCTCGATGAGCTGGCTCGCCATCGCTCAGCGAGACGTCCGGCCCGTGCGCATCGTCTTGATCGTGGCCCCGCTGTGGACGGTGGTGCAGGTGCTGCTGCGGTTGCGCTCCAACGCCGCCACCCGCAAACGGCGATTCCCGTCGCTATGAGGATGGCCGTTATGAGGATGGCCGTTATGAGGAGGTCGCGGCCTTCACGTCGGTCTGGTTGATGAGTTCAGCAACGACGCGCTTCTCGACGGGATGCTCTGCAGCTTCCTTGGCTTGCGCCAACTGCTCCACCTCCACGCGAGCGGCCTGCCACGCCGACCAGTGGCCTGATACGAGCGCCCACAGGGACAACGCAGACACGAACGCCACGCTGCTCAGCAGCCCGAAGAAGACCGAGATGGGAATCATCACGATCCAGAAGATCGTGAACCAACCGTTCACGCGGCGCATGAAAACCGGGTCGCCTTGAATCGACGCCCAGAGCGTCTTGATCACCGTCATCCTCTCTCCTTTCTGGTTCAGATGATGAGCGGTACCCGGATGCGCCGCTGACAAACAACAAACGCGCCCCTGTCGTGCAGTTCAACAACGATGTTTGGGGAGGTTGCCCACGGGTTACTCGAACGCCATGCCAGTTTCAAAAGCTCCCCAGTCCAAGTCCGCACTCCAGGTCCTGCAGGACGATCACCGCACCGTCAACGATCTCTTCGCCCAGTTCGAGAAGCTCGGGCCGCGCGCCAAGAAGGCCCGCGAGGCGATCGTGACCAAGGTGGTGCAGGAGCTTTCCGTGCACGCCGCCATCGAGGAGATGGTGTTCTACCCGGCCGTGCGAGAGCGACTGGCAATGAGCGACGACATGGTCCTCGAGGCGTTGGAAGAGCACCACGTCGTGAAAATCTTGCTGGCCGAGTTGGACGGCATGCCAGCCGGCGACGAGCGCTACAGCGCCAAGATGACCGTGCTCATCGAGATCGTTCGGCACCACGTCGCCGAAGAAGAGGGCGACATGTTCCCCAAGGTGCGCAAGGCGATGACGCGCACCGAGCTGGAGGACCTCGGCGCCGCTCTCGTCGAGGCACGGCGGGGCGCGCCGACGAGGCCACACCCCGGCAGCCCCGACACCCCGCCGGCAAACTTCATCGCGGCCGCGGTCACCGTGCCGCTCGACGCTGCGCGTAGCGCAGGCGAGGCCGCCGTCCGCAGGGTACGAAGCCTCAGCAATCGCTGACACGCGGACCATACGCCGAGGTGGAAGTGTGTGACTCGTGGGATCGATACGTCACGACCTTGACGGCCTCGCCGAAACGGTGAACCGGATCGTTGGCGAGGTGGGCCTGACGGGAGTCGTGCGGGTCGACCTCGATGGTCTCGTTGCCTTCCAGGCCGCCTACGGCATGGCACACCGCGGGCTCGGCGTTGCCTCGACGATCGACACGCAGTTCGCCGTCGCCAGCGGCTCGAAGGGCCTCACCGCCTTGACAGTGATGAGCCTGGTCGAGCGGGGTGAGCTCAGCCTCCGCACCACCGCACG
>JANONE010000168.1:0-5141 GCA_031420675.1 Ilumatobacteraceae bacterium
CAGGCCGTCGGCAACTGCTCGGCTCCAGGTCACGCCGCGACACGTACGCCAGCTCGGTCCATGCTGCTGTCATCTGACAATTCACTGACACAACCCGGCTCATCTTCACCGCCCTCTCCCACCTGCGGCTCGTGCCAGCCAGCGCTGGCGAACCAGCCGAGATCCCAAGACCGCCACCCCTTCAAGCCCGGCTACTCGAACTGCTCGACGTCGATCCCCGACAGCCTCGCTGAAGAACAGCAGGTCACGAGCCCAGAGACATCGCCCTCGCATGTACTGAAAGCCCGGCTAGCGTTGGGGCCAGTGCGAGTCGTCACCGATCTCTCCGCTTCGCCGTGGCCGGGTGAACGCACCGTCATCACCATCGGGGCCTACGACGGCGTGCACCGCGGCCACCTGGCAGTGATCGCCGAGGTGCGGCGCATCGCCGAGGCCAGCGGCGCTCGCAGCGCCGTCGTCACCTTCGACCGGCACCCCGCCTCCGTGGTGCGACCCGAGAGCGCCCCCCAGCTGCTCACCGACCTCGACCAGAAGCTGGAACTGCTGGCCGACACGGGCATCGACGCGACAGTGGTCGTGAGATTCGACGAGGCACAGTCGCGAGAGGCGCCGATGGGCTTCGCCCAGCGGGTACTCGTGGATTGCCTCGCCACGTCGGTGGTCGTGGTTGGCGAGGATTTCCACTTCGGACGCAATCGCGAAGGCAATGTTGCGACGTTGCGCGAGCTGGGTGCCGCTCGCGACTTCGAGGTCCTGCCACTGTCACTGGTGGGCCGCTCCGATGGGCCCGACGAACCGATCAGCTCCACTGCGATCCGCCGCGCGATGGCCGGCGGGCAGGTCGAGCTCGCGGCCACACTGCTGGGTCGCCCGTTCCAGGCTCGCGGGGTCGTCGTGCAGGGCGACCAGCGCGGCCGGTTGCTGGGTTTCCCCACCGCCAACGTGGAAGTGCCCATCGTCATCTGTGTGCCTGCCGATGGTGTCTACGCCGGGTGGTACTACCGCCCCGACGGCAGCCGCCATCCGTGCGCCATCAACCTTGGTCGCCGCCCCACGTTCTACGAGCACGCCGACCACTCACTGCTCGAGGCGCACCTGCTCGACTTCGCCGACGACCTCTACGGAGAGGCGGCACAGGTGGAGTTCACGCACTTCCTGCGCAGCGAGCGCAAGTTCGATGGCATCGACGCCTTGATCGGACAGTTGAAGCACGACGTCGATCATGCCCGCACGGTGCTGGCGGGTTGATCGCCGACCGGCTGCCGGCTATGCGGTCGGCCAGACGAGGGTGCCGGTGTCGTCGTAGATGCCGTCGAGCACTGAGGCATCGACCATCGTGTCGATCACGGGCGCGACACCGTCGAAGAGTCCGATCTCGGCGTAGGCGGTGACTTCCTCGGTGAGCTCATCGACCAGCGGCAGGCCGAGCGGAGCGGTCGACGTGACGCCGTCGTTCACCAGCTTCGATTCCACGGCCCACCGCGTGATCTCGCCCTCGGGGGAGAGGACCAGCGCGTTGCCGTTGGCGTTGATGGCCGCGACGGCCACCCGGGCGGCGGCCACGGGATCATCGATCGCGTCGGCAAGGCCGTGCATGGTCGCGCGCATGAAGTCTTGCGCAGCCGTCGGCTGTTCCTGCAGGAAGGTGAGGTTGGTGTACAGCACGCCGAAGCTGCCGTGGATGCCGAAGTCGCTGGGGTCGTAGAGCTTGAACCGCACGCCGGCCGCGTCGAGCTGGTGGGGCTCGTTGCTCTTGAATCCCGGGAAGCCGACGATGTCGGGCACCTGGATGTGCACGAGCGGGTCGAAGCCCTCGAGGTTCACCGTCTCGTAGTCGATGCCCTCCACCAAGCCCTGCTTGGCGAGCATCGCCTTCACTGCGGGAGTGATGGCGCCCTTGACGCCGATCTTCTTGCCCTTCACGTCGGCCAGCGTGGGGGCTGCGCCCTCCTTGGTGATGAGGGCATCGAGGCCGGTGCGACCCTCCACGGCGAGGGCGACGAAACCGGCGTCGTTGGCCCCGGCGAAGTCGACCATCTCACTGAACGAGCCGCCCGAGGAGAACTGAGCGTCGTTGGCGGCGATGAGCGGATAGTTCTCGGTGGAGAAGCTGGGCTTGATCTCGACATCGAGGCACAACGCCGCGTAGTAGCCCTTCTCCTGTGCCACGAGCACGTCCACGATCGACGCCGAGGCCGCGTAGTCGTAGCTCGAGAGGTAGGTGATGGTGCCGGCGGCCTTGTTGGCCGCGCAGCGGGCGGCCGGAAAGGATTCACCCGCAACGACATCGAGTGTGGGCGGCACCGAATCGCCGGGCACGGAGTCGGTGCCCCCGTTGGCGATCGTGGTGGGCTCGGGGCTGCCGATGGTGGTGTCGTCGCCGCTGCACGACGAGAGCACCACGACGAGAGCGACAACGGCGAGAGCTGCGGTACTGCGGCGAGACATGGAGCGGGAGCCTACCAATGGGTCCGAACTGACGGGGTCGGAAGCGGTACTCTATGGCGCAAGCGCGTCGAACAGAGCGAGCACGTTGGCCGTGCCCACCCCAACACGGTGGCCGGTACGCGAAATGAAGCCGAGCTGCACCCCCGTTGCCGGGTCGTCGGCGGCGAAGAACTGCTCGTGACCGTCGGCATCCACCACCACGTCGGTCAGCAACGGCGCGCCGGTTTCGCCGAGGCAGGCACGGGCGTAGCCGGCATTGAGCACCTCGAGCGAGACGTGCTGCACGCCGGGAGCGCGAGTGCCGAGGTAGCGCGCGACCGACGGCGATGCCTCGGGGCCGACGAGCACGAACGTGACGCCACCGGCCGCCAGCGCCGACACCCCTGGCCGCGGGTCGGCCAGCGTGAGCTCGTGGAACCCGAATCGGTGCTGCATCGATTCGGTGGCCGCGGCGAGATCGGGGACGGCAACCACGACGTGGTCGACGCGTGTCGCCACGGTGTCGAGCCCAGACCGTTCGCCTTGCGCCGCAAGCTTGCCCGGCGCCGGATCCGGCCGGTCGCCGGCGACCTCGATGCGGTGGGTCTCGGTGAGCAGTACGCGGAACAGTTGCTCGGCGAAGTCGGCATCGACGCCGGCTTCGATGGCCTGCTGGCGGCGCGAGGTGACCACGTCGCGTACTCGCGCCGGTTGCATGACAGGGGTGTCGGATCCCTGCTTGACCGCTGCGACGTCGCGACAGATCGCGAGTCGTTCGGCCACGATGGCGATGAGCGCGGCATCGAGGTGATCGATGCGAGCGCGAAGACCGTCGAGGTTCCGGCTGGCCGGGTTCTGGCCGTCGGCGTTCGCTGCGGCCGCGTTCGGGATCGTTGGTTCGGCCATTGGTTGCACCGTATCCCGTCAGCCCCGCTTTGGCCTCTGCGAAACGTGCCACTGCATCGCAACGCGTTGCAACAACGTCAGCAGCACCAGTGTGATCGTGCCCAGCAGCGCCATCGAGAAGATGGCAGCCCACAGGGCGTCTCCTTCGTTCAGCGCGGCAGCCCGCTTGCCGATGGCTCCGAGACCCTCGTTGGCGAAGTTCCCGCCTTCCACGAGATACGCCGCGATCAGCGCGAGACCGACGTTGTACCGGGCGGTGGTGAACAGCGATGGCATCGCCGAGGGCAGGCGCAGCCTCCAGAGCACCTCGGCCCGTGATGCGTCGACCGATGCGAGCAACTCGCGAGCGGCCGGGTCGGCGCTTCGCATGCCATCGACGGTGGCGAACGCGAATGCCGGCATGCACACGAGGGCCACGATGAACACCGCCGGCTGGGTACCCGAACCCAACCAGAGGACCACCGAGGTGATGTACGCCACGAAGGGGGTGACCTGCAACAGGGTGAGCACCGGCTGCGCGGCATGCTCGAGGAACTTCCAGGCCGCCATGGCCGAGCCGATGAGCAGTGCCACCAGCAGCCCGATCAGCGTGCCGATGAACGCGTGCTGGATCGTGACCCAGGCGGCGCCGCCGTAGTCGCGGAAATGGGCGGCGAGGTAGCGGACGATTCGCGACGGGGCCCGCAGCACGAACGGACGGACATCGCCGATTCGCACGATCGCCTCCCACAGGCCCAGAAAGCACGCGATGCCGACGATGGGAGCCAGCAGGCGCCGGTTCATGGCTGCATCCCCTGATGCAACGCGTGCCGAACCTGTGCACACAACTCGATGAACCGCGGATCGTCCTCCACCTCGGCGACGCGCGGGCGGCGCAGATCGACCGCGATGTCGGCCACCACCCGGCCCGGCCGCGGACTGCTGACCAGCACCCGGTCGCTCAGCGCCACGGCCTCGGAGATGCTGTGCGTCACGAACAACACAGTCACCCCGCGGCCCTCGACGAGGCGATTGAGGATGCTGCGCATCTCCGCCCGTGTGATCTCGTCGAGCGCAGCGAATGGTTCGTCCATGACCAACAGCGGCGCGTGCAGCGCGAGCGCGCGTACGAGGGCGACGCGCTGTTGCATGCCGCCCGACAGCTCGTGTGGATATGCCTGCAGGAACTCGCCGAGGCCGACTTCGTGGAGCAGGTCGTCGGGGTCCGCCGGGTCCGCCGGGTTCGCCGCCGTGTTCACGTCGAGCAGCAGTCGGGCGTTCGCCCGCACCGTGCGCCAGGGCAGCAGCCCGGGTTGCTGGGGCACCATCGCGACGCGCTTGTGCGAACGAGCCTGGGCCGGGGTGGCGCCGTCGACGGTGACGTCGCCGCGGCTGGCCCGCTCGAGCCCGGCGATCACTCGCACGAGTGTGGTCTTGCCGCAGCCGGACGGCCCGATGATGCTGACGAACGAGCCGCTCTCGATGGCGAGCGACACGGGGTCGATGATCGCCAGATCCCCAAAGGCCTTGGTGAGCTGACGCAGCACGATCCGACTCATTCCCGCTAAGTGTAGGGATTTGAGCGGGACCCGAGTAGGGCCATTGGCCTCTCGCCGGGCCTTTCCGTTCCCTCGATTCGCGGGCGTACTCGGACGGGTTCATGGTCGCAGGCGACACCTGGTTCTTCGACGTGCTCACCGATCAGGTCGGCTCACCCATGATTCCCGAGTCTGCTGTGGCCGTCACCTACAACCTCACGGTTGCCGGCACGCGGGGCGGCGGCTACTGCGCCCTCTACCCCGCCGACATCAACTGGCCGGGTAACTCCT
>JANONE010000169.1:0-6395 GCA_031420675.1 Ilumatobacteraceae bacterium
CAGGGGTGGCGATGCGCGCGAAGCCACGCACAGCGTGAACGAGATCCTCCTCGCCGGGGCCGGCGAGCACAACGCGGGCGAGCAGCACCAGACCGCCCAGCCACACCGCCATGGCCAGAGCATGGACGGCACCGGTGGCGTTCTCGATGAGGCTGAACTCGCTGCAGCTGAACGCCATCGTCACCACGGCGATGCCGGCCGGCACGAGCGCCTGCAGTTGGGTGCCTGGATCGATAACTCGTTCCGGCCGCATGACAGCGTACGCACTGGCCGCGACGAAGACGAGGCGGATCACGGCAGCCTTGCCGGGTGTGCTGTCGAGCAGGTCGCCCCACCCGGTGGGCAGCAGGGCGCTGCCGATGCCGGAACCCGACTGGCTGGCGGCGAGCGCGCCAGTGAACAGGTACGTGGAAACAATCGTGAACAGCCAGGTCGTGCGCAGGAAGCGAATGGTGAGGATGTACTCCACTCCCTCCGGCCACGCGATGGCGATGAGGACGAGTGAGCCGAAGAGCACGGCTAGGCCGAGGTTGCTGAACAGCCGGAACAGCCCGAGGGGGCCCTTGGTGCCCGAGCTTTCGGTGGTATCGCTGCTCGCGCTGGTGCTGCCCGCCGAGGCGGCGTTGGTGGTGGCGGGGATCGTCGTCTCGCCCGGGGTTGCGACCGTGGTCGCGGGAGCAATCGTGACCACCGGGTCGTTGGCCACGCTGAACGTGAGGCTGCCGGAACCCGCTGCCTGCAGGTTGGTGTCGGTGAGGACCCAGGCGACGGTGCAGTCGCCCTTGGGCGCCGCGGACACGAGTGGCGCGGACAACGAGACGCCATCGGCGAGCACGATCGCCGTACCCAGCGGCACCAGCGTGCCCGCAGTGCCGCACGTCATGCTGACTGTGTTCTTGGGGCCGAGCGGCTGTGCGAACTTGAGCTCGATGGTGGTGGGCGACGCCTCGACGGTGGTGCCGGCCCCCGGGGTGGAGCTGACGAGTGTGTTGTCGACGGCATGTGCGGTAGGTGCCCAGAACGAACCCACCAACCCGATGACGAGCAGTGTGAAGAGCCAGCCGAGTGCTGGGCGGGCGGACAACCGGGTGATGTTCATGGAAGTGCAACAAAGCTAGCCACCCGAGGTCGCAGAACGGGTCCACCCTCTATTCCGGGCGCGCCAGATCGGGCGATGTCGGCCCTCGGTGTCGCCCCCCTGGGTAGAGTCGCAGCGATGGCCACGCAGTCGCTCTACCGCCGCTACCGCCCACGTCGCTTCAGTGAGGTGAAGGGGCAGGAGCATGTCGTGCGTGCGCTGCGCAACGCCGTCATCAACCACCGCGAAGGCCAGGCCTATCTCTTCTCCGGGCCACGCGGTACCGGTAAGACCACTTCCGCCCGCATCCTGGCCAAGGTGCTCAACTGCGAGAACCCGCAGGATGGCGAGCCGTGCTGCGAGTGCGATTCGTGCCTCGCGGTGGAGCGTGGTACCAGCTTCGACGTGCACGAACTCGATGCCGCCAGCAACAACGGTGTCGAGGCGATGCGCGACATCATCGACAAGGCGTCGCTGGGCACCCCTGGTCGACACCGTGTCTACATCCTCGACGAAGTGCACATGCTCACCAAGGGCGCCGAGGCGGCCCTGCTCAAGACGCTGGAGGAGCCGCCGCCCCACGTCGTGTTCGTGTTGGCCACCACCGATCCGCAGAAGGTCAGCGAGACCATCCGCAGCCGCACCCAACACCTGCAGTTCCACTTGTTGCCGATGGACGTGATGGAGTCCCACATCCGCTGGTTGGCCGGCGATGCAGGCATCGACCTCACCGACGACGCGTTGCAGTCCGTGCTCCGCCAAGGTGGCGGTTCGGCGCGCGACACGGTGTCGGCGCTGGAGCTGGTCGCTGCCGGTGGCGGCGAGCCGCTGGAGACCACGCCGCTCGATGAGTTCGTCGAGGCGTTCATCGAGCACGATCCGGGCCGCGCACTCGCCGTCGTCGCACTCGCCGTGCAGCAGGGGCGCGATGCGCGCACGCTCACCGACGACATCGTGCGCCACCTCCGCGATTGCTTCTTGTCGCTGATGGCACCCGAACTGGTGCAACTCCCGCTGCAGCGCGCCGAGGAAGTGTCGGCGCTCGCGGAGCGGCTCGGCGCCGCAGCCGCGGTGCGGGCGATGGAGCGATTGGGCGAGATGCTCGTGGAGATGCGGCACGCTCCCGATCCGCGGCTGCTGCTGGAAGTGGCGCTGGTGCAACTGACGCACGAGGCCGCCAGCACCGACGTGTCGGTGCTGCTCGATCGCATCGAGCGGCTCGAGCACCAAGTGGCCTCCGGCGCCGCCGCGGCACCTGCGGCGCGGCCGGCGCCGGTCGACCCCGCCACCGGACGGGCCGCCTTGGGTGGTCGCGCCCGTCGCGAACCGACGCCCGCGCCTTCGGCGCCCACAGCCGCTGTTGCTGCCGCCCTGCTTGCCGAGCCCGCCGCCGCGCAAGCTCCGCCGGCCCCGGTTCCCTCCGTGCCTCCGCCGGCAGCGGGCCCCGCGGCGGCCGCCGCCCACACGCCTCCGGCAGCGCCGCCGCCTCCCGACCCCGCTCCGCCTTTCGCCGCCGGCGGCGACCTTGTCGCTGCCACCGCCGCACGGTGGGTGGCCGACATCAAACCCAAGCTGAAGGGGCTGGCGAGGGCCCTGTACTCCAATACCACGCTGCTCGGCGAACGCGGCGGTGCGTTCTGCCTCGGTGTCTCCAACGAGGCCACGCGCATCAAGTGCGAGGATCATCGCAAGGATGTCGAGGCCGTCATCGCCGGGGTTGTCGGCGCCAAGGTGACGGTGCAGCTGGTGATCCACACCGGGCCCGACGATCACGACGGCAGCAACGTGGTGCCGTTGCAGCGAGCACACGAGCCGGCGCTGCCCGACGAGGAGATCGATCTCGACGAGCTCATCGATGCACCACCGGAGGCCGCGGTCTCGCCGATCGAGCGGCTGGCGCAGGCGTTCCCCGGTTCGCAGCTTGTCGAGGAGTGACCGATGGCCGTCTACACGCAGCCCGTGCAAACACTCATCGACGAACTCGGCCGCATGCCCGGCGTTGGCCCCAAATCGGCCCAGCGCATCGCGTTCCATCTGCTGAAGATTCCCGCCGAGGACGTGGCCCGTCTCGCGCTGTCCATCACCGATGCGAAGGCCCGTGTGCGGTTCTGCACACGCTGCTGGAACTTTGCCGTGGGCGATCTGTGCCCGATCTGTCTCGATGATCGGCGCGACAGCAACCTGTTGTGCGTGGTGGAGGAATCGCGCGACATCATCTCGATCGAGAAGACCGGCGAGTTCAAGGGCCGCTATCACGTGCTGCTGGGGGCGATGAACCCTCTCGACGGCATCGGCCCCGAGCAGCTGAAGATGAAAGAGCTCTTCGCCCGCATCGAGCCGGAGGACGTGCAGGAAGTCATCTTGTGCACCAACCCCAACACCGAGGGGGAGATCACCGCCATGTACATCGCCCGCATGATGAAGCCGTTCGGCATCAAGGTCACTCGCATCGCCAGCGGCCTGCCGGTGGGAGGCGACCTGGAGTACGCCGACGAGCTCACTCTCGGCCGTGCCCTGGAGGGCCGACGCGAGCTGCGCGGCTGACTGCACGCGATGCCGTCGCTGCTCGGATGTGTCACCGGCCTGGAGAGACCTGACCTGACCGGAAAACAAGGCTGGGGTACCACTCCTGGACCTGGTAGCGGGCGGACGGGCCAGCTCCAGAGGTGGTACCCCAGATCTTGATCACGATCGCGTACGGCGAGAGGCGCGAATCACGTTCGTGTATGTTGCAGTTACATTACGACAGGCCCTCGAATATGTCAACCCCGTCACAGTCTTTGTCGATACGACACAAATCGTCGATTCGTTACATCGGAGCGTGGTCGAGTGGTTGCTGGAAACGGTCAGACCGTGCGCAGCACGATTGCGTCGCCCTGGCCGCCGCCGCCACAGAGGCCCGCCGCGCCGATACCGCCGCCGCGGCGGCGCAGTTCGTGGAGGATGGTGAGGGCCAGGCGGTTGCCGCTCATGCCGATCGGGTGGCCCAGCGCGATGGCACCGCCGTTGACGTTGACGATCTCGTCACTGATCCCGAGCTCGGCGACCGACGCGATGCCGACCGCGGCGAACGCCTCGTTGATCTCGAACAGGTCGACGTCGGCAACGGTCCTGCCCGCACGCTCGAGCGCGCGCAGGATGGCGCGACTGGGCTGGTGCAGCAGCGATGCGTTGTCGGGGCCGGCAACCATGCCGTAGCTGACGAACTGGCCCAGCGGCGTGACGCCGCGGGCGTTCACGGCCTTTTCGCTCATCATCACGACCGCCGAACCGCCGTCGCTGATCTGCGAGGCGTTGGCGGCGGTGATCGTGCCGTCCTTGTCGAACGCCGGCTTGAGGCCGCCGAGGGACTCCATCGTCGTGTTGCCACGCACCCCCTCGTCGGTGGCGACCACCGTCGGATCACCCTTGCGTTGAGGAATGACCACCGGCACGATCTCGTCGGTCAGGCGACCTTCGGCGATGGCGGCGGCGGCGCGCAGGTTGCTCTTCATCGCCATCTCGTCCTGCTGCTCGCGGGTGATGTTGCCGGCCGCGTAGCGCTCGGTGCCAAGGCCCATGAGACACGCATCGAACGCGCACCACAGCCCGTCGCGCACGATCGCGTCCTGCAGCTCGGTGTTGCCGTAGCGGAAGCCACCGCGGGCACCCTGCGCCAGGTACGGCGCGTTGGTCATGCTCTCCATGCCGCCGGCGATGACGATGTCGGCCTCGCCGCTCATGATCATCTGGTTGGCGAGGTAGATGGCGTTGAGGCCGCTTAGGCACACCTTGTTGATGTTGATGCTGGGCACGCTCATCGGGATGCCGGCCTTCGACGCCGCCTGGCGCGACGGGACCTGCCCCTGACCGGCGGTGAGCACCTGGCCGATGATGACGTGCTCGACTTCTTCGGGGGCGACCCCGGCCCGCTCGAGCGCGGCTGTGATCGCGAACCCACCGAGGTCGGCAGCGGTGAACGAGGCCAGGGCACCGCTCATCTTGCCGATCGGTGTGCGGGCTCCGGCGACGATGTACGAACCAGGCATGAGATGACCTCCATCAGAACGGTGCTGTCAGCGTATGCGGCTCGGATCGGCCGACCGCAATGCGAGCTCGACGAGATCTAGACGGTGAGCACGTCGAACAGGTTGGAGCTCTCGTAGCCGAAGGCCCACAGGATGATGCCCCTCCAGCCGGCGGCGTGAGCAGCGTCGGCGCGTTGGTCCACGCTGTAGGCATCGGGAACGAACACGGTGTGTTGCACGGTGCACGTCACCTGTGAGGACGGCGGCGTCAGCCGCACCGCGGGCAGCAATGGTGCGCCATCGGCGGGGTTGTTCGCAGCCCGGATGGTGACTGTCGCCGGCGGCACGACCGGAGGTGGCAACGGTTTCGTGCGCGGCCCGGTGACCACTTGGGTCCAGGCGGACTTCAGCTCGCCGGAAGGGTCGCGTGTGACCACGTGGCCGGCAGTGACCGCGTCGAAGTTCTTCATCTGCACGCTTTCTTTGTAGAGGGCGGCGTCCGGGCAGGTCTCGTTGGCATTCTTCTTGGTGACCCAATGGCGTCCGTAGGCGGGCACACCCAACTGCAGCTTGGAGGCCGGCACGACCGAGGAGCTGTACGCGATCACGTCGTTCACCCATGTCATCGGTGCGATCGGCCCGGGCGAGCTGACGCTCCAGTCGTAGACCATCAGGCGCAGCCGATCGACAAAGGGAGCGATCTCGTCCTGTGCATACACGGTGTAGCCGCGGGTCAGGGTGACGCCGGTGGGAGTGACGGTGATCCAGACGGGTGGAACCGTGACCGAGAGCAGTTTGCCTCTGGCGTGCAATTCCGCGCTGAGCTCCTTGACGAACGCGACCCAGTCCGGCTTGATCTGCGCCCAGATCAGGCGCTGGCTGAAGGCGAAGACCTCGTAGTCGATGTCGATGCCGTCGTAGCCCTTCGACATCACGAGGGTGACGATGTTGTTGACGTGCGCAGTGCGAGAGACGGGATCGGCGAGGATGCCGCTCATCACCCCTGCGGCGGTGCCGTCGGCAATGCTGGGTATCAGCGTCAGCTCGTTGCGACGGGCTGCAAAGACGGCCGCTGACAGGTTCCCCTGCGTGCCCAGCAGTGTGATGCTGCCGTCGTTGGCGATGCCGTACCAGAAAGGCGACACGTCGCCGATGGTGCCGCCGAGCGCAAGGTTCTCGATGGCGGTGCGGCCGGAAGCGCCGCTCCACCAAGGGACCCAACCGCTGACGAAGTCGGGGGGCGATGGGCCCAAGGAGGGCCCGACGACGGCAGCGCCGACCGAGGCGCGGCTCCACAGGGGGACCGTGCC
>JANONE010000170.1:0-4207 GCA_031420675.1 Ilumatobacteraceae bacterium
CCCGGTTGCTGGCACGGCGTAGTGCTGCTGGTGCTGTTCAACCTGACGGTCGTCCCGTTCATGGGCCTGATCCCCATCTACATGCGCGCCGAGTACGGCGGTGGCACCGGGCTCACCGGCACGGTGGCGTCAGCGCAGGGCGTTGGCGCGATCCTCGGTGGCGTCATGATCACGATGCTGGCGCTGCGGTATCGCCGGTCGTTCCTCGTCGGTCGCCTGGTGTGGCTGCTCTCATTCTCGTTGGCCGTGTACGCGCTCGCCCCCAACCGGGGTTGGGTGATCGCCGGCGGGGCCATGCTCGGCGCCGCCTCGGCCAGCATGTTCATCAGCACGTCTGCCGTCATCCAACGCGATGCGCCGCCGGCCAGTCGTGGCCGCGTGATGTCCATCATGCAGGCGGCGATGGGCGTGTCGTACGGCATCGGTCTGCTGTTCATCGGCGCCATCGCCGAAGTCACCAACCTGCACATTGCGTTCGGTGTCGGTTCGGTGCTGCTGCTGGTCGGCTTCGGTGTGCTCACCGCCCGGTCAAAAGGTTGGCGGGCTGCGATCGACGGCGGCGAGGTGCTCCCCGCCGACCGCACCCCACCCGACGTGTTGTCCGTCGCCTGCGGCGACTGACCCCCCGGGCTCGACCCGGCGCTCAGGCGTGTTCGGTGTCGGCTGTTCGCCCGGGAGACAGCAACTCGCGGCGGAGGCCGACCAGTTTCGGTGCCGGCTCGGCTGCGGCCCAAGGGTCGGCGGCGATGGCCCGCTCGTAGCTCTCCCATTCGCTGCGAACGCCGGCCAGGTCGCCGCGGCGGGCGTGAGCGCGCATCCGCAACGAGATCAATTCCTCGTGGCCACTGAGCACCTTGAGGCCCTGGCCGGTGGCCCAGAACACGCCATCCACATCGCCCAGTGACAGGTAGTGGTTGGCCAACTCGATCGCAGCACCGGTGGCCAGCAGGATGAGGGACGAGGTGATGCCCTCAGCGTCGGTCCACAGATAGCTGGTACCTGCGAACGGCATCCCGGCACACAGTTCCACACCGGGTCGTATCACCTCTATCGCATCGAGAGGCATGAGCCCACGAGCATGCTCTATGCGTAGCGCCAACAAGTCGGCGTCGGTGATCACGCGCGGATGCAACGGCAGGTCCTCGGTGAGGGTGCGCGCAATCCATTCCTCGCCTTCGCCCGGAGCGATGGCACGCGCCATCGCTCGCCGGGCGTCACTGACCACGTTGGCGAACGTGGCGTCGCGCACGTCCAGATCCCACAGCGCCGTGCGCGCAGAGGTGCGGGTGGGCCGCTGGCGATGTTGGCTGAGCCACACCACCAACTCGGTGGCCTTCGATCGTTCGAAATCGGCGACCGCGCCACCCTTCGCCGTGACTTGGACCTGGCCCAGCACCCGCACCAGCAATGCCCAATCGGGTTCGGCGAAGGGCTCGGCGTGTGCGCGGGGGACGATCGGCGCCAATACCGAAACAATCGGCAGTGCAGCGGCCTCGTCGAGCAACGCGGCGACGGCGGCGACGTCCGACTCGCTGAGTCCCACCGGCTGCACGACCAGCCCGAGTGGTTCGAGGACGTGGCGCCCGTCGATGAACGACAACTGCCACGCCGCGTCGTCGATGTAGGTGTCCACCACTACAGCGAGGCCGCGCCCACCGGCTGCTGCAGTACGGAGCTCGCCCTGCAGGACTGACCTCGCCGATTCTCCGGCGGCGACCACTACGGCCGGTTCCCAGGCCTCGCCACCCGCACCGACCGTTCGCAAGCCGAAGGTTGTCGCCTCGCGTGCCAGCTGAGCCGTGCTGCCCAGCACCATCGCCGCGGCATCGAGTGCCGCGTCGAGCGAGTCCACAGGCTCGCTGTTGGGTGTGCCAAGGCTCACATCGCCGAGGCCGACCGTGAAGAGGCGAGCAGCCTCGAGGAACGGCGAGACGGCCAGCGAGGCGGCGATGTTGCGCAGGATCGCGGTGGCGTGGGGCGACTGCACTGCAAGCGTGCCAACCGCTTCCAGGTCGACGAACAACTCGCCGCCTTCGGCCACACCCCCGAGGTGCACCATCGCCGGGCACGGCTGCGCACACAGACGGGCGCGTTGCGCAAGGGTGCTCAGAGATGTGGCGCCCGACAGCCTCCACGTGTTCGCATGGATGTCCAGCGCCCACTCGGGGTCCGCCGGGGTGGCGCACCCGCGCAGGAAGAGGCAGACATCGCCTGTGTCGTACATCACTGCCGCCAATACCGACGTGGCCTGCGACGCCAGGTCAGGTGCCGCTGAACGCAACGCCAAGTCGAGGCGGGCCAACCGCTCCGACGCGCTGAGCGAACGCAGTAAAATCTCCGTCTGAACTCGTTCTGCCGAGTATGGGCTGAGCCTGGCTCCCACTGTGGCGGCGCGAAGTTGGCGGCGGCGCCGAGTTTCGAGCAGCCCTACCGCGCCCGCCGACATCATCAGCGCCGTGGCGAGCCCCGCCGCATAGGGAAGTACAACGGAGGAGTCCGTGGCCACGGCCGTCGAAGATGCGGCCGGCACCCGCGGGCCGAGCACTTCCGGCCGCGCCTCCACGGGCAGTGGAACTCCTGAAGCTTCCCCTGTTGGCGGCTCGAATCTGTCGGGGGGAGCATTGATGATTTGGCTCGGCAGCCGCACATCGGGCATCGAAACCTCGTGTACGACGTCGACCTGTACGACGACGCCAGGGAACGGTTCGCTGGGCAGGGTCGCACCCGTGTCGGTGAGCACGACGAGGTCACCGGGAACGATCAGCGTCGGATCGCGATGGCCGAGCAGCTCGTGGTTGAACGACACCAACGTCTCGGTGTACTCGAACACTTGCTGAGGCGTCGGTTCGCGGAGCAGCAAGTTGCTGAGATGATCGTCGGCGATCTGCCAATACGAATCACCGCTCACCACCTCGTGCGCCGGGCCCTGCGGCGTGGGCACCACTTGCTCCTTCGGCAGCACCACGTCCATACCTGCCGGAAAGACGCCGCCTTGCCAGGCCACACCATCGGGCGAGACACGACCGAGGTTCAATTCGATGATTTGCCCGCGAAGTTCGGGTCGGCCGATCTTGGCTGCCAGTGAATACGGCGTCTCGCGGCCGACAGCACGGTGGCTGGGCGGTGAGGACGCGGATGGTTCAACAACGGCACCGACCCAGGACGCGGTAGTGGAGGCCCGGTCGTGCACGGGCGGCGATGTCGCAGCTCGCGTCAAGGGTGAGATGTTGCCGAATGTCGCCGTGACCGACACCGACGAGACGAGAATGAATCGCACCAGCCACCGCACCCAGCCGGAGGGCCCGGGTGGAAGCGGCGCCAAACGGATGCCTGGACCACCGAAGTGCCAAGCCATCACCTGCCACAGCTCGGCGAGTGCGGTCACTGTGAACCACGCCCACAGCAGTGCGAACACGCCGGCACCGACACGAACCACGAGCTCCCCGCCGATCTGTCGGTTGTGCCAGGCGTCGCGCAGTTCGTCGGCTCCGGGCAGCGGCACACCGACCAGCCGGAACACGACCACCGGCACGCCCACCAGCAGGGCCGCAAGCAGCAGGAGAGCGAGTGCCCGTAGGAGCGCTCGAGGAATCCGCATCATGTCCGTCCCTCAGTCCGTGTAGGCCACTCGGGCTGTGCCCGATGCGTGCACTGTCATGGTTTCTTGGCCGCCGAGGATCAAGAAGACCGTTTCTCGGCGCTCCGTGATGGTGACCGTCACGAAGTCGACGCCCACCTTCACCTGCACATCGGCTGCGACCACGCCGGCGCGGTTTGCGTAGCTGAGCGCTGCCGTCCGCGCGATGTCACGGTCGAACCCGCTCACCGGCGTTGCCGTGGCCACCGCCGCACGCGCTGAGGCTTCAGCGGTGTTGGAGGCGTGACGACGCGCAACCATCGCCCGACCGCCGTCCACCACCAGCCCGGCACCCGCCAAAGCCATGACGAGCAAGATGATCAGGACCACTGAGATCGATCCTCGGTCGTGTGGCCGTCGGCTCATCGTTGGTACCGATCAACGGGCTGGGTGTCACCCATCATGACGGTGCGGGTGCCGGGGGTCCAGACCCCCGTGAGCGATTGGTTGCGCACGGTGCACGAAACCTGCACGGTGACCGAGCCACCCTGCCACTCGCCCGTAGGTGACGGCGCCCACGAGAGGTGTACACCGGCACCCCCTTCACAGCGCGTACGTAGTGTGGAGAGC
>JANONE010000171.1:0-3361 GCA_031420675.1 Ilumatobacteraceae bacterium
GATCACGGCCGATGGCGGCGGCAGTAACGGCTACCGTCTGCGCCTCTGGAAGATGAAGCTCCAGGAACTGGCCGATGAGGCGGGTATCTCCATCACCGTGTGCCACCTTCCTCCGGGCACCAGCAAGTGGAACAAGGTGGATACCCGGCCGAGGGCGCGGAGCAACCCCTGTGCGGCCCAATTCCATCTCGAATCGGCCACGCCACACCATGTCGGGGCATCCCCGGCTAGCTTTCGCCTCAGCAATTCGCGCCGTGGAGGCCCCAGGATGCTCGACCTCGAGCGCCAGTTCGAACCGTTCCGAGTACACACCGTCGGCCACGGCCAGACGTTCGTGTCGCCCTACGGGGAACGGCGGATCGTCTACGCCGACTGGACTGCCAGTGGCCGCCTCTACCGCCCCATCGAGGAGAGTCTCCTCAACCAGTTCGGGCCGTTCGTGGGGAACACGCACAGCGAGGCTTCGGTCACCGGGGCGTCGATGACCCTTGCGTACCACGAGGCGCATGACGTCCTGCGTCGCCATGTCCATGGAGCCGCCGCCGACATCGTGCTCACGTGCGGCGCCGGCATGACGACTGCCGTCAACAAACTGCAGCGCATCCTCGGCCTCAAGGCCCCCGAGGGGCTCCGTCGCTACATCGACATCCCGGCGCACGAACGGCCTGTGGTGTTCGTCACCCACCTTGAGCACCACTCCAACCACACGTCGTGGTACGAGACCATTGCCGACGTGGTGGTGGTGCCGCCTGACGCGCAGGGGGTGGTGAGCCTCGTGGCGCTCGAGGAACAACTGCACGAATACCGCGACCGCCCCGTGAAGATCGGCGCCTTCAGCGCCTGCTCCAACGTCACCGGCATCTTCACGCCCGTTCACGAAATGGCGCGGCTCATGCACCGCAACGGCGGCGTCGCCCTCATCGACTACTCCGCCTCGGCGCCGTACGTCGACATCGACATGCACCCGGCTGGCGACCCCGAAGGCGCCCTCGACGCCGTGCTCTTCTCGCCGCACAAGTTCCTCGGCGGGCCGGGATCGTCGGGCGTCGTGATCTTCAGCAGGGCGCTCTACCACAACTCCGTGCCCGACGAAGCCGGCGGCGGCACGGTGGCCTGGACGAACCCGTGGGGGCAGTACGCCTTTCTCGACGACATCGAGGCGCGCGAAGACGGAGGCACGCCGGGCTTCCTGCAGGCCATCAAGGCCGCGCTCGCCGTGAAGCTCAAGGACGCGATGACCGTCGGGGCCATGCTGGCTCGCGAACAGGCCATCGTCCCCTACGCCATGGACGAGCTGCAGGCCATCCCCGGCGTGCACCTGCTGGCCCCCGCCGTCCGGCACCGCCTCGCCATGCTGTCGTTCTGGGTGGAGGACGTGCACTACAACCTGATGGTGCGCCTGCTCAACGACCGGTTCGGCGTGCAGTCGCGCGGCGGCTGCTCGTGCGCCGGCACCTACGGCCACTACCTGCTGCACGTCGATCGGTCGCGTTCCAAGGCCATCACCGATCGCATCGACACCGGCGACCTTTCCGAAAAGCCCGGCTGGGTGCGCCTCTCGTTCCACCCCAGCACCACGATGGCCGACATCGATCAGTCGCTGTACGCTGTGGCCGAGTGCGTCAAGCACGTGCGGGAGTGGCAGCAGGACTACGACTACTCCAGCATCACCAACGAATACGCGCATCGCGACGGCGACGGCGCGCTCAAAGCGCGTGTGCAGGAGTGGTTCAGCCTGTAGCTGCCCCGCACCCCTCCCCCCGCACCTCACCCTGCCTCCGCACCAAACCCCCGCACCCCGCACCCCGCACCCAATGCAAGATCTCCGCTACCCCCTCGGCAAGTTCGACGCCAAGTCGCCCATCACCGCCGAGTCACACGCCGGCGCCATCGCCGAGCTCGCATCGCTTCCGGCGAACCTCCGCGCCGCTGTTGCCGGGCTCACCGATGCGCAGCTCGACACGCCGTACCGCCCCGAGGGGTGGACGGTGCGCCAGCTCGTGCACCACGTGGCCGACTCGCACCTCAACGCGTACACACGCATTCGGCTGGGCCTCACCGAAGACAACCCGACCATCAAGCCGTACGACGAACGGAAATGGGCGGAGCTTGCCGACGCGAAGTCGTTGGCGGTGGAATCGTCGCTCGTGATTCTCGACGGTGTGCATCACCGCTGGGTGACGCTGGCCAGAACCCTCGCCGAGGCCGACCTCGCCCGCACGGTGGTGCACCCGGACGGTGACCGCACGATGACCCTCGATTTCCTTACCGCGATGTACGCGTGGCACTGCCGGCACCATGTGGCGCACGTCATCGGGTTGCGCACACGCGAGGGGTGGTAGCAAACGAAGGCCGTCCCCGCCGGGACGGCCCTCGTGCCCCACTTTCACCGGTCAGTACTCGTAAGCGTGCATCAGGTACGCACCAAGCACCACTCGCTCGTACCCCGTCGTCATGTGGTCGAGCGCGAAGTGCGCCGTGGCACGGGCACGGGCCCCGATGCGCAAGCGCGCAGCCAGCGCCGGATCGCCCAGCACGCCATCGATGGCGGTTCCCATGGCCTCGGCGTCGTCGTACGCCACGAGCAGGCCGGCCTCGGTCGTGCCGCCGACCACCTCGAGCAGTCCGCCCGACGCCACGCCCACCACCGGCGCACCGCACGCCATCGCCTCGAGCACGCTCAGGCCGAACGTCTCCACGTCGCACGCGTGCGCCACCACCGCCGCCGCGCTGTACGCGCCGCGCAGCTCGGTGCGTGGCAGCTGGCCAAGGAACCGCACCGGCACGCCCAACAGCTCGGCGTGCAGCGCCAGCTTGTCGCGCAGCGGTCCCTCGCCGCAGAGCACGAGCGTCGGCTTGGACGGCACGCCGCGCAGCGCGTCAACGATCATCGCCGTGCGCTTTTCGCGCGTCAGGGCACCGACGGTCAGCACGAAGGGGGCATCGCCGAGTCCGTGACGCGCCCGAAAGTCCGCGGCCGCCACGGCGTCCGGTTGGAACGCGTCGAGGCAGATACCCTCGGAGATCACCCGGTGCGTCGCCCGCCGCATCCACGGGGCGAGCCGCAGGACACGCTCGGCCATCTCGTGCGTCAGGAAGATCGTGTGTTGCACGCCGAGCCGATACGCAAGCCGGGTGAGCAGGTCGCGCGGCGGGCGCGCGGCGTGCGAGTTGTAGCGGCTGACCAGCGCCACACGGGTGCCGATGGTGGCCATCAGGCCCAGTCGCAGGTCGCGCGGGCGGTCCACCACCAGCACCTCGGCACCGAAGGACGTCAACTCGGAGCGCAGCCGCAGGGCGGTGCGCAGGTTCGTTGACCCGAGGTCGAGTTGTGCCACGTCGATGCCCTCGGCGCGCAGCG
>JANONE010000172.1:0-5889 GCA_031420675.1 Ilumatobacteraceae bacterium
GTTCCATGATCACTCCTCCGAACCGCACTCACGGTTCTCACGGTTCTATTGTGCCGTCCAGCTGACGGTTTGTCAATCAGCACACTCACGGTTCTCACGGTTTACGCTACCGGCCCATCAAACGGCAATCACCTGGTGTCGACCGCCATCGCCGTGCTGTCCGTCGTGCCCCTGGACCCCGATGGGGCGTTCTGCATCTACAACCAGCAACCCGTGAACCTGATCGTCGACCTCCAGGGCTCATTCAGTACCACCGGCACACAACAGTTCTTCTCCACAGGCCGCAACCGGGTCCTCGACACCCGCGGTGGCGACGAGGACCATGTAGCCAGCCAGCTGTGAACGTCGGCGTCGGCCGCACGCGTCCCTGCATTGTCGCGATCCCCACCAGGGCAACACCGGCGACGAGCGCTCGCAGGGCGGCGAACCACAAGATGGGCGCGTCGCGCAGACCCCACCGAATGGTGACGAAGCAGCCTCCCCACGCGGCAGTGATCCACAGCATCCGGGCAGGCCGGGGTCTGCCGACAGGTGGGCCGACGTCGGGCGTCGAGAAGATCACGGTTCGGGTACACACCGGGGCGACATGACCTCATCCTTGCCTACCCCGATGTCAGCAGTACGCACCCGAGATCAGGGCTTCCTACGGATGCGGCCGGGGGTCGTCAAGCGAACAATGAGAATCAACTCGCGATGCCTCACGAAAGGAGTACGCCGTGAAACATCCCCTTCGCTCATTCGCCGTCGCGTCCATCGTGGTGGTCTCGCTGGCATCGATGTCTTCAGGCTCCGGCAACCGTCCGTCACCTTCCGGGCCATCCGACTCTGGCTCGGTTGTCGGGGCAGCTACCCACGCACAGATGCAGCTGGACATCGAAATGACCCAACGGATGTCCACGCCGACCGCCTCCGGGCCGATGCAGAGTGGACAGCTCACCGACTCCCAGCTACAGCGCTCCCGCGATCCTGGCTACGTGCTGGCACTGGAGCAGCATCAGGCCGACATCGACAGAATGCTCGCTGTCAACCCGTAACTCGTCGGCGACGACTGCGTTTGGTGTTGTTGGTGGATGCCGTCAGCGGCGGGCGCGGGTGGCGCTGCCTGCGATGTACCGATCGGGGTCGGCGGCGAAGGTGCTGTGGCAGGTCGTGGAGCAGAAGTAGTAGGTGGCGCCGTGGTGCTCTGCCTGCGCCGCGGCGCTTGGAATGTCGATGCTCATTCCGCAGACGGGGTCGGTGACCGGTTCGGATTTGGGGAGGGTGTGCTCGTCAGCACCGATCTCGACCCTCGGTTCAGCGGCCGCCGGAGCCTGGGTGATGTCGATTGGTCGGGGGTGCCAGCGGCGGAGTCGGCTGGCGTTGGTGACAACGGAGAAGCTGGACAACGCCATGGCTGCGGCGGCGATCATGGGGCTGAGTTGAGCTCCGGTGAATGGGTAGAGAACTCCGGCGGCCATGGGGATGCCGAGACCGTTGTAGACGAACGCGAGGAACAGGTTCTGGCGGATGTTACGCATCGTCGATCGGCTGAGAGTGATGGCGGTGACGACGCCGTCGAGGGAGCCGGAGATGAGTGTGATGTCGGATGATTCGATGGCGATGTCGGTGCCGGTCCCGATGGCGAACCCGACGTCGGCTTGGGCGAGCGCGGGGGCGTCATTGATGCCGTCGCCGACCATCGCCACCACGCCGCCTTCGTCTTGGAGACGTCGGACCTCGAGTGCCTTGTGTTCGGGCAGCACCTCAGCGAGGACGCGTTCGACGCCGACCTGACGAGCGATGGCGGCTGCGGTTCGGGCGTTGTCGCCGGTGATCATCGCCACCTGGATTCCGAGTGCCCGGAGCGCGGCGATGGCGGCAGCGGATCCATCCTTGACGGTGTCGGCAACGGCGATCACGCCGCCGGGTCTCCCGTCGAGGGCGACGAGCATCGGGGTGCGGCCCGCTTCGGCGAGTCGGTCGGTCTCGGCGTTCAGTTCGGTGGTGTCGATCGAGGCGTCGTCGAGGAGTCGACGGTTGCCGATGAGAACCACGTGGCCGTCGACGAGGGCACGGATGCCTTTGCCGGTGATCGATTCGAACTCGGTCGTCGCCGACAGTTCGAGGCCTCGCTCGCGGGCGCCGGTGATGATCGCCTGGGCGAGCGGGTGTTCGGAGGATTGTTCGGCGGAGGCGACGAGACGTAGCAGTTCGGCCTCGTCGACGCCATCTGCGGCGACGACGTCGGTTAGCGCTGGTTCGCCGCGGGTGATGGTGCCGGTCTTGTCGAGCACGATGGTGTCGATCTTGTGGGCGGTCTCCAGCGATTCGGCGGAGCGGATCAAGATTCCCTGTTCGGCTCCTTTGCCAGTGGCGACCATGATCGACAGCGGGGTCGCCAGCCCGAGTGCGCACGGGCAGGCGATGATCAACACCGCGACGGAGGCGACCAGTGCGAGGGTGAATGCAGGTGCGGGTCCGATGACGAACCAGGTGACGAACGTGGCGATTGCGATGAACATCACCGCCGGCACGAAGTACGAGGACACCAGGTCCGCCAGCCGTTGGATGGGGGCCTTGGAGCCTTGGGCTTGTTCGACGAGTTTGATGATCTGGGCGAGCATGGTGTCGGCACCGACCTTGGTCGCTTCGAACCGGAACGCACCCGTCTGGTTGATGGTTGCGCCGATCACGATGTCGCCCGATTCCTTGGTGACCGGGATCGATTCGCCGGTGACCATCGACTCATCCAGTGTCGAGCGGCCGTCGACGATGATGCCGTCGACGGGGACCTTCTCGCCTGGTCGGACGAGCACCACGTCCCCGGGGACCACGTCCTCGACAGGGATCTCCACCTCGGCGCCGTTGCGGACAACGGTCGCGGTGCGGGCTTGGAGCCCGATCAGCTTGCGAATCGCTTCGCCGGTGCCGGCCTTGGCGCGCACCTCGAGGAGGCGACCCAGCAGGATCAAGGTGACGATGACGCCGACCGCTTCGAAGTACACCTCGCGCACGTCGGCGGGCACGAGTGACGGGGCGATGGTGACGAGCACGCTGTAACCGAAGGCAGCGATGGTGCCGATTGTGATCAGACTGTTCATGTCTGCGGTGCGGTGCTTCATCGTGAGCCAACCAGTGCGGTGGATCGGCCAACCGGTGTAGAACATCACCGGTGTGATCAGCGCGAGTTGGAACCAACGGTTCAGCAAGAAGTCGGGCACCCACGTCGCCCCGAAGAACTCCACGGCCATCACCGCCAACACGACCGGTGCGGCCAGCACGGCGCCGATCAGCACCCGTCGCGACAGGTCGACGATCTCGGCTCGGCGTTCGGCCGCCTCCAGATCCTCGGCCTGTACGGTCGACAGCGTCTCGCTTGTCGATGGTCCGACACCGACCGCCCGCGCGACTTCGCGCTCCTGAGCGTCGGGATCAGCGGTTGCGGGACCGTCACCGGCGGGTTCGACGACGAGCGTGCCGTGGATCATGTTCATGCCGCACGCGAAGCCGAACTCGCCGACTTTGTCGGGCGTGAACTGCAGGGTTGCGGTGCCGAACGCGGGGAGCGTCTTGGAGGCACCGAAATCGGCAAAGACGACGCGTGACGTGCAGTCTCCGGCTTCTTGTCGATCGAAGGTGAGTCGCAGGGGTACGCCTTGCTGCACGCGGATCCGATCAGGGGAGTAGCCGCCCTTTACCGTGACGGTCACCTCCTGGACGCCGCCCACGACGCGGGCGCTGCGGGCCTGCTTCGGGCCGAAGAAGAACCACCACAAGAAACCGCTCAACAGCACGCCGGCTCCGATCACGATCACGTCAGCAGCACTCACGGTGTCCCTCCGACCGATTCTCGAAGACGTCTCGGCTCTGGGTTCGACCGTACGCCGCGGACTCGCGCAGGCATAGGGCCGTAAGACCCATACCCCTACGGGGTATGAGAGGGCCCGGCACCCGATTACGGTTTGGCAGTCGCGGGTCGCGCCGAGATCAGGCCGACCGTTCCAGCGGGCGTCGCAAAGCGGCGGTGCTGAACCACGTCGACCAGACCACCGGAGCTCAGTAGCTCGAGCAGCCGACCCGCCGCGTGATCGTGCGTGGTCTCGGTGCCGTCGAGGAGTTGAACCGAGAGGAACAGCACTCGCATGAGCAGGTTCGCGGGCTGCACCCAGTCCGCCAGGTGAAACTCTCCGCGATCAGAGAGAACCCGATTGATCTCGAGTGCCGCATGATGCTTCTGGTCGGACGTCAGGTGATGGAAGACGAGCGATGAGGTGACGCGGTCGAAGGCACCGTCGCGCGCTGGGATCTCGGTAGCGGAGCCGTTGAGGAAAATCACGTGCACCCCCGCCAGACGCGCCTTCCTTCGTGCGCGAGTGAGGACTGCGGGATCAGGATCGATGCCGAACACGTCGAGCTTCGGGTAACGACGCTTGGCTTCGATCGTGAACGTCCCAGTGCCACAGCCGACGTCGAGCAATCGTGTCGCACGATCGAGGTTGGCCGCCGCGAGCAGTGCTCGCTTGACGACGCTCTCGCGCGTCGTCAAGCGAACGGTCGCGTCATATGCGGGAGTCAGCAAGCGGAAGCGCAGCGCCGGAATGAAGGACCCCCGCTTCGTCACCCCGAAAATCTACATCGTGTCGTAGCAGGTGAGGTGTCGTAGCAGGTGAGGGGTCGTAGCCGGCTAGGAACCCACCACCGTGGTGGTCGGGCTGGGTGGAACCGTCGTCACCGTCGTCTCGCCAAGCGTGGTGGTCGTGACATGTGCGTGAGTCGTCGGAGGGACCGTCGACGCCACCGGTGGTCGGGTCGTCGTGGTGGCAGGCGCAGTGGTGGTCGTCGATGTCGTCGTCGATGTCGTCGTCGATGTCGTCGATGACGTCGTCGTCGTGTAGTCCGGGTCGGGGTAGTCGAACACGGGCACCTGCGCGCCGTAGGCCTCCGGTTCTTGGACACCGTCGAACACGTACACGAGGTCACCGTCTTGAACCAGCGACGGGAAGTACTCGGCGATGTGCATCGGTATCCGCACGCAGCCAAGCGACGCCGGGTAGGAGGGCACGTTCGATGCACCGTGCACGGCGATGCCGTAGTTGAAGTACACCGGGTTGTACAGACGCCCGAGTTTGGAGTTCCTCCATCCGTCGACGCGTCGCTCGAAGTGGAACACGCCGGCAGGCGTTACAGCAACACCGCAGATCCCCTCCTCGCGCTGCGTGCCGTCGTCGTTGTCGATCACGACGACGTCGCACCACGCTTCACCCGACCCGCTGGAGATGTGAGTGATCAGTCGTACCTGGTTGCCGATGTACAAGACGGCGACCTGCTGCGGCAGCAACACCTCCACATGGGTGCCAGGGTTCGCTCGTCGCGGCCGCACCTCGACCGGCTCGCTCATCCGGGCCCACATCTCAGGCGTGACCACACCCGTGACGGCCGCGGAGTCCACGTCGAGGATGAACTTCTCGTATGCCCACACCGCTCGTTCGGTGGCTGGACCGAACGCGGCATCACTCGGCCCCGGATCGAAACCCAACTGTCGCAGCCGATCCTGCACTGCTTTGACCGTCGAACCCGTCATCCCCAAGCCGAGGGCATGATCTAACTCGATCGGCGGCGGCGACCCTCGCGTGTCGGTGGACGGCTCGGGGGCCGGAGCAGCCACCGGCGGAACCGAGTTCGCAGGGCCACTCACATTCGTCGATGACGGTGAGGTGGAGAGGGGTTCCGAACGGGCAGACCCGCGGCGAAGCAACGAGTACGACAGGGAGGGCACGAGCACAGCCCCCGTTGCAAGGATGAGGCGCCGACGGGTGTACACGGCCGGAGGCCGGGGTCTCTCGTGAGTCGATCCGTACATCAGGTCACCTCGCCCCGCGTCGTTGAAGCCTCGCCGTCCGGTTGGGTGCG
>JANONE010000173.1:0-3010 GCA_031420675.1 Ilumatobacteraceae bacterium
CAGTTGACCGACGGCCAGTGGCACCACAACGGCGTCGAGTGGACGCCCGACGGTAAGCAGATCCTGTTTGGCTCGAACCGCGTCGCCGATGCCGAGTATCAGTGGCGCGAGTCGGAGATCTATTCGGTGGCGGTCGAGACCAGCGCCATCAAGCAGCTGACCACGCGCAAGGGTCCTGACGGCAGCCCGCAGGTGTCGCCGGACGGCAAGCGCGTGGCCTATGTCGGCAGCGATGCCTCGCGCAACACGTGGCAGGACAGCAAGCTCTACGTGATGAACATCGACGGCACCAATACCCGCATGGTGTCGGGCGAGTGGGATCGTTCCCCGCAAAACGTGATGTGGAAGTCCGACGGCACGGGCATCTACTTCACCGCGCAGGACCAGGGTTCGCAGAATCTCTACGTGCTGCCAATGGCCGGCGACCGCACCGACGTCGTGCAGCCCCTGACCAAGGGCACCTACATGCTGACGACCGCCAGTGTCGTGAAGGGGAAAGCCGTGGGCGTGCTCACCTCGCCGCACGTGCCATCTGACATCGTCTCGTTCGATGTCGCGACGCCGACACAGATCAAGCAGCTGACCAACGTCAACGAAGACATCCTGGCCGGCAAGAAGCTCGGCGACGTCAAGGAGATGTGGTACACGTCGGCCGATGGCATGAAGATCCAGGGCTGGTACATCACACCGCCTGATTTCGATCCCACCAAGAAGTACCCGATGCAGCTGCACATTCACGGCGGCCCGCACAGCATGTACGGGGTCGGGTTCAACTACGGGTGGCAGGAGCAGGTGGCCAACGGCTACGTGGTGCTCTATACCAATCCGCGTGGCAGCACCGGCTATGGCAGCTCATTCGGCAACCAGATCAACAACGCCTACCCGAGCAAGGATTACGACGACTTGATGGGCGGCGTCGACGAGCTGTTGAAGAAGGGCTTTGTCGATGAGCGCAACCTGTTCGTCACTGGCTGCAGCGGCGGCGGCGTGCTCACCGCGTGGATTGTCGGCAAGACCGATCGCTTCGCCGCGGCATCGGCGAACTGCCCGGTGATTGACTGGGTCAGTTTTGTCGGCACCACCGACGGCGCCGGCTGGTACTACAACTTCGAGAAGCTGCCGTGGGAGGATCCGTCGGAGCACCTGCGCCGCTCGCCGATCACCTACGTCGCCAACGTCAAGACCCCGACCATGCTGATGACCGGCGTGCAGAACCTGCGCACGCCGATGCCGCAGACCGAGCAGTTTTACAGCGCGCTCAAGCTGCTCAAGGTGCCGACCGCCATGCTGCGAATGAACAACGAATGGCACGGGACCACCACCACGCCGTCGAACTTCGTGCGCACGCAGTTGTATCTGCGCTACTGGTTCGACAAATACAAACGTAACGCGACGCCTACCACCACCGCCGCCCCGCAACAGTAGATGCTTTACACGGAAGCACAGAAACACGGAGCATTCGCTTCGCCCAAAGAATGTTTAGTGCTTCTGTGTTTCCGTGGTTCCGCGTGATGTATTCGACCCGAGGACTCATGAAACGACCGTTCTTTCTGACCGTCGCCCTCTTCGCGATCACCGCTTCTCTCGGCGCACAGGCTCCCACTCCGCTCGATCCCGCCACCGTCAGCCGCATTCGCGGCGAGGCGATCACGCGCTCCCAGGCCATGGAGACGCACTGGTGGCTCTCCGAGGTCCACGGTCCGCGCGCGACCGGCACGCCGGCGTACACGCAGGGCGCCGACTGGGTGATGAAGAAGTTCGCCGAGTGGGGCCTGAAGAACATCCATACCGAACGCTTCCCCTTCGGCCAGGGATGGACCATCGAGCGCTTCTCCATCCATCTGCTGGCTCCGCAGACGGCCGCCCTCGTCGGCCAGCCACGGTGGAACTCGCCGTCGACCAACGGCCCGGTCGCCGCCGATGTCGTGCACTTGCAGGCCGCGACTGAGGGCGACCTGGCCAAGTACAAAGGTCAGTTGCAGGGAAAGATCGTCGTCAGCCAGGCGGTGCGCCCGGTGCGGATGCTCGACGGACGCGTGGTCCTGCGAATGACCGACGCCGACTGGGCCGAGGCCATGAAACTGCCCGCGCCGGCGCCGGCGGCGACCCCTGCTGCCGCGACTGCCACCGGCCCTGCCGCTCCGGTCACTGCCGCGGCGCTGCAGCGCTTCCTGGCCGCCGAAGGCGCCGCCGTGTATCTCGACCGCGGGTCTGACAACGGCGCGCCGGCCGGCGGCAGCAACCTGTCGTGGCAAACGCAGGTTGTCGACGGCGGCACGATTTTTCCCTCCAACGGCGGCAGCCGCGACCCCAAGGTGCCCGCGCAGGTCCCGTCCGCGACGATTGCCGTCGAACACTACAACCGCATCGTGCGCCTGCTGGCGCGCGGCCAGGCGGTGCGAATGGAAGTGAACATCCAGACCAGGTTCCATCCCGAAACGGATCCGGCCGGCAACGCCTTCAATATCATCGCGGAGATCCCGGGCAGCGACCTCGCTAACGAGGTGGTGATCATGGGCGCGCACTTCGACACCTATCCGTATGCGACCGGCGCCACCGACAACACCACCGGCTCGTCGGCGATGATCGAAGCGGTGCGCGTGATCCAGGCCCTCGGCCTGAGGCCGAGGCGGACGATCCGCGTGGCCCTGTGGGCCGCCGAAGGGCAGGGGCTGCTCGGCTCGCGTGAGTACGTGCGGCGCCACTACTTCGATCCCAAGACGAAGGCCGCCAAGCCGGGCCACGAGAACGTGCAGGCCTACTTCAATCTCGACAACGGCACCGGCCGCATTGTCGGCATCTGGGGCCAAGGCAACACCGGCGCCATGAAGATGTTCGAGGAGTGGGGCAAGCCGTTGAAGGACCTCGGCTGGAAGAACGTGAGCCCGCGCTCGGTGGGCCAGACCGACCACGGCTCGTTCGAGGACGCCGGCATTCCAGGCTTCCAGTTCATCCAGGAACGGCTGGAATACAACTCGCGCACGCACCACTCGAACATGGACACGTTCGA
>JANONE010000174.1:0-3588 GCA_031420675.1 Ilumatobacteraceae bacterium
CTCGAAGCCCGGCTGACGGCCCTGCAACGGATCACCTGAACGAAGTGCTGAGACCGACACCCTGGTGAGCACGACACCACGGGGTGGCAGCGCGCGTCAAGCGACGCGCGCGTCACGCCCAGTTCCGACGCCGACTCCGAACTCGATGGACGGTTTGCCTCCTGTGTCCGCCTTGCCGCCCCGAAGGCGTATCGTCACCTCGGAGGTACTCCGCGAGCCCATCGTGTGGATCGTGATCGCTGTGGTGCTGGTGGCAGTGGAACTGCACCGCTTCGCCTTCTTCGCGATCTTCGGGGCAGCCGGGGCGGCCGCGGCTGCCGTGGTTGCAGTGATCGCTCCGTCGCTCGTGCCGGTGCAGATCGGCGTCGGGGTCGCGGTCGCCGGCATCGGGGTGGTGGCCGGTCGGCCGTACATGAGCAGGGCATTTGCCCACCGCGGTCCCGGCGTTCGCATCGGAGGCGTGCACGGAGGCCTGATCGCAGCCAGGGGGGTCACCCTCGACGAAGTCGGAGGCGCCACCTCCGGCCACGTTCGGATCCTTGGCGAGAACTGGCTGGCGGTCATCGGCTATGGGGATCCGATTCCCCCCAACACCCCCGTCGTCGTCACCGATGTCACCGGCACCACGCTCACCGTGCGCGCCGCAGAAGAACAATGGGAGCTCTCATGATCGCACTCAGCTCGGTCTCCGTCGGTGGCATCGTCGTCGCCGTTCTGGTCCTGCTCATCCTGCTCGTGATGTTGAAGAACATGGTCAACATCGTGCAGCAGGGCGAGGTCGGCGTCGTCAAACGCCTCGGCGAGTATCGCAAGACGCACGAGCCCGGCTTGGTCATCATCGCTCCCTTCATCGACGGCCTGCAGCGCGTGGACATGCGCGAGATACCGGTGCCCGGCGACCGGCAGGAAGTGATGACCCGCGACAACGTGGTGGTCACGGTCAACGCGACGATCTTCACCCAGATCGTGGATGCCAAGCAGGCGTTGTTCAGCGTCGCCAACTTCGGCATCGCGATCGACGCGCTCGCACGCACCGCGCTGCGTTCGGTGATCGGCACGCTCTCGCTCGACGAGGCGCTGTCCGAACGGGAGCGCATCAACGCCGACGTGCAGGGGCAGATGGAAGCGGTCACCGACAAGTGGGGCATCCGCATTGCCCGCATCGAGATCGTCGAGATCACGCCGCCTCCGAAGATCCTCGAAGCCCTTGCGTTGCAGAAGCAGGCCGACCAGGAGAAGCGGGCCAAGATCCTCCAGTCAGAGGGTTCGCAGCAGTCGGCGATCAACATCGCCGATGGTGCGGCCAAGGCGACGATTCGCGCGGCGGAGGGTGAGCGCGCCGCAGCCATCCTTCGGGCCGAGGGCAACCGGCAGGTCTTCATCCTCGAAGCCGAAGGCCGCTCGCAGGCGATCACCAGCGTGTACCAGGCGATCCGCGAGGCGAACCCCGACCCGTCGCTGATCGCGATCCTGCAGCTCGACACGCTCAGCAAATTCGCCGAGAGCGACAACACCAAGATCGTGGTGCCGTTCGAGAGCGCCGCACTGCTGGGCGCTGCGCAGGCGTTGCGTTCCGTGTTGGGTGCGGTGCCCGCCGACTGAGTCGCGTCACCCAGACGTCGCACTGCCTACCCTGCCACGGATCGAAGGCTGCAACTCGCCGGGCGCTGTGCCACGATCCTGTCGTGGAAGGTGCAGTCGCGAACCAGGGTGCAACGAGTTGAGAGCGGCCGTCTACGAACAGTTCCGCGGGCCGATCGCGATCACCGATGTCGCCGACCCGGCCCCCGCGCCCGGCGAGGTGGTGGTGGAGGTGCTGGCCGTCGGTCTGTGCCGAAGCGACTACCACGGCTGGCACGGCACCGATCCCGACATCGTCTGCCCTCACGTCGGCGGCCACGAGTTCGTCGGCCGTGTGGTGGCCGTCGGCGTCGGCGTCACCCGTGTCCGCGAGGGCGACCGGGTGGTCGCTCCGTTCGTGTGCGGTTGCGGTTCGTGCGCGCCGTGCCGGCTCGGCCAGCAGCAGGTCTGTCGTCGTCAGGAGCAGCCAGGCTTCACCCGCTGGGGCGCCTTCGCGCAGTTCACCACCGTGCCCTTCGCCGACCACAACGCCGTGGTGGTGCCGCCCGCTGTCTCCGACGCGGCTGGCGCACTGGTGGGCTGTCGAATCAGCACGGCGTACCGCGGTGTGATCGAGCGTGGCCGGCTGGCGGCCGACGAGGTGTTGTGCGTGCACGGCTGTGGCGGCGTCGGTTTGGCAGCGGTGGCCTTCGGTCGTGCGGTGGGCGCGCAAGTGATCGCAGTCGACATCTCGCGCGATGCGCTGGCCCTGGCCGCCGCGCTGGGCGCCGATGTCACGCTCGACGCATCCACCACCGACGACGTCGGCGGCGCGATCCATGATCTCGTCGGTGGTGCCCACGTGTCCGTCGACTGTCTGGGCCACACGACCACAGCGTCGAACTCGATCATGTCGCTGCGTCCGCTGGGCCGGCATGTACAGATCGGGCTCTTCCCCGCGGTGACCGCCGACCTGCCGATTGCGCGCGTGATCCGCGACGAACTAGAGCTGCTGGGTGTGCACGGTCTGTCGGCGTCGCGGTTCGATCAGGTCTTGGCGCTGATCGCCGACGGTCGTCTCGACCCAGCTGCGATGATCACGCAACTCCTGACGCTCGCCGACATCCCGCAGGCGCTGCCGGCGATGGGGTCGTTCACCCAACCCGGTGTCTCGGTGGTCACGACGATGTGAGGCATCACCGTGACGACCGGGCGCCGATCAGATCGGCGCCACGATCGGGGTTGCGTCGACGACCGCACCGATGACGGTGACCACCTGTGCGGTACCACCGTCGACCGCGGCGGTGTAGCTGATCTGTGTGATCGCGCCGCCCGCCAGCGTGACGTCGACATCGACGTTGCCGTCAGCGGCGATGCCCAACGACACGGCACTGACCGTGACCCGCACCACGACCGAACCGTCGGCCGTGGGCAGCAAGGCGACCGCCGACGGCGTGTACAGGGCCGTGATCGGGTCGGATGTCGCCGGGGCGACATCGAGCACCGACCACTCACCGTTCTCGGGCTGTGCGTAGCTGCCCTCGGAGGTGATGATGTAAGCGACCGTCCCGCCATCGCCGGTGAGCACGAGGCGACTCGCGTCGCCCACGCGATCGCCGTCGGCTGCCAGCGACTGCGTGCCGTTGACCGTGACCACCGATGAGAAGTGGTACCCGGTGGAGAGCGCGGCGAGGCCCTGCTGCAACCCGCTGGCCGGGTCGATCGTCACCACCGGGGCGGTGACTGGCACCGTCGTTGCCGGAGGGGTGGCAGGCACCGAGGAGGTGGCTGCAACCACGGGCATCGTGGACTGAGTTGTCGTGGCGCCGGTGCTGCACGCAGATGCGAGGAGCACGAACGCGGCGAGTGCGACCCCTCTCGCGAGGAGCCGCACCCGTGCCGTTGTTGCAATCATCGGCTCAGCCGTTGTCCTTGTCGTCGTCGCCACCGTCGTGGTCGTCGTCGCCGACATCTTCGTCTTCGTCTTCGCCGTCATCCTCATCGCCGTGGTCGTCATCGCCGTCCTCG
>JANONE010000175.1:0-4612 GCA_031420675.1 Ilumatobacteraceae bacterium
GGCGAACGCCGAGCTCTCCGACGAGGTCAGCCGCCTGCAGACGCCGGAAGGCATCGAGGAAGCGGCGCGTGAGGAGATCGGCTACGTGCAGCGCGGCGAGATCCGCCTCACCATGTTGCCCGCCCCCCCGGCACCGATCACTATGCCCAGTGGCTGGCCGTACGAAGCGGTCGCTCTGATCGTCGCCGTGCGCCAGGCCGAGACACCGGCCGGCTAGGCGAGCAACCCCCGGCACTCTCGCCACCCAGTGCCGGCCGGACAGAACCCCTTGACACGGGCCGAAAGACCAAGAGGCGCAGCCGGCCGACCGACGTCTAGTGTCGACACCACTTGGTCCTGATGAACATCTGGGGGTTTCGCACATGGCTGGCAGCATTCTGGGCAATCGGGTCCTTCGCAAGGAAGACCCGAAGTTCCTCACCTCCGGCGGCGTCTACGTCGACGACCTCCTCGACGAGCCGTTGCTGGCCGACGCCGCCTACGTCACCTACGTCCGCTCGTCGGTGGCGCACGCAGTCATCAACGGCATCGACAGCTCCGACGCGCTGGCGATGCCGGGCGTCCTCGCCATCTACACCGCCGCCGATCTCGAGCTGCAGCCGATGCCCTCCGACTTCAACCCGATGGTCTCCCGCGGCTTGTTGGCCATCGACAAGGTGCGCTTCGTCGGCGAGCCCGTTGCCGTCATCGTCAGCGAATCGCGGGAAGAAGGCGAGGATGCCGCCGAACAGGTCATCATCGACTACGACGTGCTGCCCACCCTCGTCGACGTGGAAGCAGCGATGACCAGCACCACGCTCTTGTACGAGAGCACCGGCAGCAACGTCGTGTTCGACACCACCGCGCTCGGCATCCCGGAGAACACCGGCGAAGCCTTCTTCGAAGGCTGCGAAGTGGTCGTGAAGGGCCGCTTCGTCAACCAGCGAGTGGCTCCGTGTCCGCTGGAAGTGCGCGGTTCGGCCGTTGCCTGGGCCGCAGACGGCCGTCTGCACCAATGGCTCAGCACCCAGGGTGCGCAGAGCGCGAAGGGCACGATCGTGAAGGTCACCGGCGTCGACCCGGCGCTGGTGAAGGTGATCACCCCCGATGTGGGCGGCGGCTTCGGCGCCAAGATCAGCTGCTACCCGGAAGAGTCGCTGCTCGGCGTGATCGCCAGCAAGGTCGGCCGCCCGCTGCGCTGGTGCGAGACCCGCAGCGAGTCGATGATGGCGCTTGGCCACGGGCGCGCCCAAGTGCAGTACATCACGATGGGCGGCACGCGCGCGGGCAAGGTGACGCACTACCAGCTGCATCTCATCCAAGACGCCGGCTACTTCGTGGAGATTGGCGCCATCCTCGCCCCGTTCCTCACCCGGCCGATGTCGAGCGCCGTGTACGACATCGCCAACATCGAGTGCCGTACCACCAGCGTCGTCACCAACACCGCGATCACGACCGCCTATCGCGGCGCCGGTCGCCCCGAGGCCACGGCGGCCGCTGAACGGTCGATGGATCTGTTCGCCGCCGAACTGGGCATGGACCCCGCCGAGGTGCGTCGCATCAACCTGATCCCCAAGTTTCTCGAGCCGCACAGCACCGTCGTCGGCCAGACATACGACGTGGGCGACTACGAGACCGCGCTCGACAAGGTGCTCGCGGCTGCCGGCTACACCGAACTGCGAGCCGAGCAAGCCCGCCGTCGCGAGGCAGGCGACGTCGTGCAACTGGGCATCGGCGTCAGCACCTACGTCGAGATCACCGGTGGCGTTGATCCCTTCGGCGAGCACGCCAAGGTCGAGGTGCTCGACAACGGTCGCGCCGTTGTCTACACCGGCACCTCGCCGCACGGCCAGGGCCACGTGACCTCCTGGAGCATGCTCGCCCACGAGCAGACCGGCATCCCCATGGACCAGATCGACGTCATCTGGGGCGACACCGACCTGGTGCCGGAAGGCTTCGGCACGATGGGCTCGCGTTCGTTGCAGCACGGCGGTGCCGCTGTCTGGAACGCCACCATCGAGCTGGTGGACAAAGCCCGCAAGCTGGCCGCCAAGCTGCTGGAGGCTGACGAAGCCGACGTCGTGCTCGACAAGGACACTGCCTCGTTCCACGTATCGGGCACACCGTCGATCACCAAGGGCTGGGCCGAGCTGGCCGTTGCAGCTCATGGCGAGGCCGACCTCCCCGAGGGGCTGCAGCACGCGCTGTTCTTCCAGGGCGCGGCCAGCTTCCCCTTCGGCGCCCACGTCGCCGTCGTGGAGGTTGACACCGAGACCGGCAAGGTCCGCCACATCCGCCACGTCGCCTGCGACGACGCCGGCCGGGTGCTGAACCCGATGCTGCTGGAGGGCCAGATCCACGGCGGCGTGGCCCAGGGAACGGCCCAGGCGCTGATGGAAGAAGTGCGCTACGACACCGACGGCAACCCCGTCACCTCCAACCTCGCCGACTACGCGTTCATCTCCGCCGCCGAACTGCCCAGCTTCGAAGTGGTGCACATGGAGACACCGACGCACCTCAACCCCCTCGGGGCCAAGGGAATCGGCGAGAGCGGCACCATCGGTAGCACCCCGGCCGTGCAGTCGGCCGTCATCGACGCAGTCAGCCACCTCGGCGTGCGCCACATCGACATGCCCTGCACAGCCCAAAAAGTGTGGCAGGCCATCAACGCCGCTAGGTAGTGGACTGCTGAGCAATTTGGTGGGGGTGCTCGCGTTTTCGGTCGGGATGTAAAAGAGTGTGTGCATGCAGGGAACGTCGGATCCGAACCCGGAGTTGTTGGACGCGATGGCGATGTGTGGTCATCTCGTGGCGAAGGATTCGGTGCATTGGTTCCTGGCCGAGCACCGTCAACGTCTGTTCCTCGATGACATGTTCGCCGACTTGTTCGGCTCGGGTCGTGGGCGGCCGTCGGTCCCCGCGGATGTGGTCGCAACGGTGATGGTTCTGCAGGCGCTGGAGGGTTTGTCGGACCGCGACGCGATCGGGCAGTTGCGGACGAACATCGCCTGGAAGGTTGCTGCTGGCCGATCGCTCGACGATGAAGGGTTCCATCCAACGGTGTTGACGTTGTGGCGCAACAAGCTGCGTGCCAGCGATCGTCCGCAACGGATCTTTGACGCGGTCCGTGAAGTGATCAACGCGACGAATGTTCTGCAGGGCAAGACCCGTCGGGCGTTGGACTCGACGGTGCTCGACGACGCAGTGATCCGCCAGGACGCGATCATGCAACTCGTCGCGCAGATCCGTCGTGTCCGCCGAGTCGTCCCGGCAGCGAGAGCGCTCGCGGTCACCGGTCATGACTATGACGGCGACACTGGCAAGCCGGTGTGTGCGTGGAACGACCGCGCTGACATCGATCGGGTCGTCACGGAGTTGGTGAACGACGCGCTCACGATCCTGGCCGTGCTCGATGGTGTCGAGCTTGATCAGGTGCAAGCCGAGGCGGTCGGGTTGCTCGCACTCGTCGCTGGCCAAGATGTCGAGCCTGGTGACAGCAATGGGACGTGGCGGATCGCCCGCGAGACACGCCCGGACCGGATCGTGTCGGTCATCGACCCGCAGTCGCGGCACGTGCACAAGACCACGTCGAACTATCGCGATGGGTTCAAAGCCCACATCGGGATCGAGCCCGACACCGGGCTGATCACCGCGTGTGAGCTGACCGCCGGCAACGTGGGCGATGCCCAAGCAGCACCCGGCCTGCTCGCTGCTGAGACCGACCCAGTCGAGGTGCTGGGCGATTCCGCGTATGGCTCCGGCGCGTTCCGCGCTCACCTCATCGCCAGCGGTCACACCGCGACGATCAAGCCGATCCCGTTGCACGCCCAGATCCCTGCCGGGTTCGTGATCGATGATTTCACCATCGATCTGGCGGCGATGACCGCGACGTGCCCGAACGGGATCACGGTCAAAATCAGCCCACGATCACGACAAGCGCGGTTCACACACCGCTGCCAGGGCTGCCCCATGCGGCAGCGATGCACGCGTTCTCCCAAGGGCAAGATCCTGAGCATCCACGAACACCACGAACTCCTCGCCGCTGCACGCGCTCACGCCCTCACCAACGAGTTCACCGGCCCATACCGGCAACACCGACCGATGGTCGAGCGTTCCATCGCCTGGCTCGTGCGGCGAGGCGGACGCAAGGTCCGCTACCGCGGCATCGACCGCAACCAGATCGGACTCGCTCACCGCTGCGCCGCGATCAACCTGCGCCGGCTCATCAACCTCGGCGTCCAATGGGACCAGACCTGGACACTGGCAACGTGAACTGAAGGCGGGTCCGGGGCTGACAATGAGGGAACGACACCTACGGCATCAGCCATCCAGCGCGACCGGCTCTCACCCTCGAACACCGGCACTTCGGTCGGTCATGCCCCGGACCCGCAACCAACGCTACAACGACCACGCCCACATGAAAAGACCCGATTGCTCAGCAGTCTCCTAGTGGCAGGCTAGGTAGTGGCAGGCCAGGTAGTGGCAGGCGCCTAATCCCACAGTTGAATCGCTCGTGTGAATTCACTTTGCCGAATGATTCGCTCGTGTTAGCGTGTCATATATGATCGATCGACAGCATTTGACCGCAGCGCACGCAATCGAGGAACAGCGGTTCGTCGACACCCACCCGCGT
>JANONE010000176.1:0-5350 GCA_031420675.1 Ilumatobacteraceae bacterium
AAAGGGTGCACCGGTGCTCAGGCGGGCCCGGAAGGCGATGACACGCTCGCCGTGATCGGGGAAGGCGGCGGCCGCCTTGGTGGGGAAATGGAGGAAGAAAGTGCGGGTGGACACGCCCGCAGCTGCGGCGATCTCCTCCACCGTGGTCTGCTCGAAGCCCTGCGACCGAAACAGCCGGAGCGCGTGCTCGCCGAGACCTCGGCGCGTCTCCAGCCGCCGGAGTTGGCGGTTGTTCGGCTGACGCGGTTCATTCATCGTCGTTGCCATCGGCAAGCTCCTCTCCAACTCTTGACTCTGCATCCATCAGTGGTATTAACTGCACTCACTGTACCAACATGGGGTTAGGTGCTGATCGGGGGACTCGAGATGGTGTTCGGCAATCGCAAGGGCGTGCTTCGTCGCGCGATGGCCATCGGCGTTGCCGGTGTCCTCGTGCTCGCTGCATGCAGTTCAGACGGCGGCAGTACGTCGGGTGACACCACCGGTGGCACGACCGCCGGCGACACGACGGGCGACACGACCGGCGACACGACCGGCGACACGACCGGCGACACGACCGGCGACACGACCGGCGGTGGAAGCTCCGACAAGGCGCTGCTCATCGCCCGCGGCATGGACGTCAACTCACTCGACCCGTCGCGTGCGTACTGCGACACCTGCCAGATCTTCATGACCGCGGTCTACGAGACGCTCATCGGCCTCGACAAGGACAACAAGACGCTCGTCCCGCGCCTGGCCACGAAGTGGACAGGCAACGCCGACCAGACGGAGTTCACGTTCACGCTGGACCCGAACGCGAAGTTCGCCGACGGCTCGCAGGTCACCAGTGCCGACGTGAAGTTCTCGTGGGAGCGCCTCGCCGGCCTGCAGGGTTCGTCGTCGTACTTGGTGGGCACCATCAAAACCATCGAGACACCCGACCCGGCCACCGTGAAGGTCACGCTGTCGCAGAGCAACTCAGCGTTCCTCGCCCAGGTGAACGCTAGCTACCTCGGCATCATCAACTCCAAGGTCGCCGAGGCGCAGGGCGCCACCACCGACCCGACGACCGACCAGGCCGAGCCGTGGTTCCTCGCCAACTCCGCCGGCTCCGGCCCGTTCACGCTGGCGAGCTACCAGGCGGGCGCTGAGTTGCGCCTGAAGCGAAACGACAACTACTGGGGCACCAAGGCCAACTTCCCGGAGGTGGTCATCAAGGAGACGCCCGACGCGGTCACGCAGCGCCAGCAGCTCGAGGCCGGCTCGGTGGACATCGCCATGCAGATCTCGAACGACACCGCGAAAGGCATGGGCGGCTCCGACGTGACGGTAGAGCAGGTGCCCAGCTTCAACTTCGTGTACCTGGCGCTCAGCCCCGGCGCGAAGGGTGGCGAGAAGCTCACCCCGAAGGTGCGCGAGGCCATACGTCTGGCGCTGGACTACACGGGCCTGCTCGACGCCACCGTCGGCGGCGGCGGCCAGCCACAGCCGTCGCCCATCCCGAACGGGTTCGCCGGCACCGACGGCCTCGCCGCCCCGGCGCAGGACGTGGAGAAGGCCAAGAGCCTGCTTGCCGAAGAGGGCGTCACCGACCTTACGCTGGACGCCACGTACCCGTCGCTGAACGTCTACGGCGTGGACTTCTCGACCGCGATGCAGAAGGTGCAGGCAGACCTGAAAGCCGTCGGCATCAACTTGGAGCTGAACCCGGTGGAGATCTCGGTGTGGGCCGACAAGATCGGCTCCGACGGCATCCCCGTCACCATGCTCTACTTCGCCCCGGACCACACCGACAGCAGCCAGTACGTGCAGTACTTCGGTCTGCTGCAGGATTCACAGTGGCAGACGTGGGGCAGGACCGACGTCAGCCAGGAGCAGACGGATCTCCTCGACAAAGCGTTCGCCGAGCAGGACGACGCCAAGCGCGCCGACATCTACAAGCAGTTGGCCGAGTCGATGATCGCCGACAACGTGATCATCCCGGTGGTGAACCCGAACCTGTTCCTCGCCGCCCGCTCCGACATCAAGGGCCTGTACTACAGCGCCTGCTGTAACTTGGTCCTCTCCGACCTCAGCCGCGGCTGACCCCCGCAGGACCCGGTTGACCGGATGAATTTCTCTGGGACGTTAGGTCCGTCCATCGCGAAGGTGAATGACGGAGGCGGTTCCTTCTGAAGCGGTACCTCCTTCGCCGCATCGCGGTGATGCCGTTTTTGTTGTTCGGCATCGCCTCGATCGTGTTCCTGGTGTCGCGCCTGACCCCGGGTGACCCGTTGATCACCATTGTCGGTGAGCGCAACCTCAACAACCCCGAAGTCGTCGCCGCCGCGAAGGCGAAGTGGGGCCTCGACCAGTCGGTGCTGCAGCAGTACTTCGCGTACATGAAGAACCTTTTGCAGGGCAACATGGGTACGTCGTTCACCACCCGTCAGCCAGTGGTGCACGACCTGTGGCAGCGTCTGCCCGCAACGCTCGAGCTCACCATCTACGCGCTCGTCGGTGGCGTCTCCATCGGTGTCACGCTGGGCGTGCTGGCGGCCCGCCACCGCAACAAGTTCATCGATCACGTCGCCCGCTTCTTCGCGCTGCTCGGGTCGTCACTGCCGGCGTTCTGGGCGGGCCTGCTGCTGCTCTACGCGTTCTACGCCCGGCTCCGTTGGCTGCCCGGCCCAGGCCGCATCGACCCGCGCGGTGTGGCACCCGACAAGGTGACCGGCTTCTACACGGTGGACTCGCTGCTGATGGGCGACCTCGCGCTGTGGAAGGACTCGATGATGCACCTCATCCTCCCGGCCTGCGTACTGGGGTGGGGTGTGGTCGGCATCGTGTCCCGGCTAGTGCGCGCCAGCCTGCTGGACGAGTTCTCCATGGACTACGTGCGCGTGGCCCGGGCCATGGGCCTGCGCGAGCGCACCGTGGTCAACAGCCATGCGCTGCGCAACGCGTTGCTGCCCACCATCACCATCGTCGCGTTCATGTTCGCGTTCCTGCTGACGGGTGCGGTGCTCACCGAGACCGTGTTCTCCTGGCCGGGCGCGGGCAGCTACGCCGTCGACGCGTCGCGCAACCTGGACTATCCGGCCATCATCGGCGTCACGCTGCTGGGTGGCACGGCGTTCCTTTTCACCAACCTGTTCAGCGACATCGCCTACGCCTTCGCCGACCCGCGGATCCGGTTGTCGTGACCGACATGATCGCACCTCCCCGTCGCGTGCGGCGCGGCCGGCCCGAGTGGCTGCGCGGTCCGGCGCTCATCGGTGTCATCGCCATCGTCGTGTGGGTGCTCATCGCGCTCACCATCCCGCTGTGGACGCCGTACGACCCGCTGGCGTCGGTGGCGCCCCGCCTGCAGGACCCGGGCTGGCCGCACCTGATGGGTACGGACCAGCTCGGCCGCGATGTGTTCACGCGTACCCTGTGGGGCAGTCGCACGTCGCTGCCGGTGGCGTTCGTCGTCATCCTCGCGTCGGTCATCATCGGCACTGTCATCGGCGCCGTCGCCGGTTACCGCGGTGGCTGGGTGGACGCGGTGCTGATGCGCTTCGTGGACATGACGATGGCGTTCCCGCCCATCTTGCTGGCGATGGCGATCACCGCGTCGCTCGGCCCGGGTGTGCGCAATGCGCTCATCGCCATGGTGCTGGTGTGGTGGCCGATCTATGCACGACTGCTCCGTGCGCAGGTGATCGCGGTGAAACAGCGCGAGTACGTGGAGTCCGCTGAGGCCATCGGCGTCAAGCGGTTCACCATCCTGCGCCGCTACATCCTGCCGATGGCCTACACCCCCGTGCTGGTCAACGCAACGATGGACTTCGGCCAGGTGGTGCTGCTCACTGCGTCGCTGAGCTTCATCGGCCTCGGCGCCCGCCCGCCGTCACCTGAGTGGGGGGCGATGATCACCGAGGGCGCCACGCAGTTCTACAGTTGGTGGATCGCCACTGCGCCCGGCCTGGCCATTGTGTCGGTCGTGCTCGCCTTCAACTATCTCGGCGACGCGTTACGCGACTCGTTCGACGTGAAGGGCGTGGTGTGATGGCCGGCGGCGCACCCATCCTCAGCCTGCGCGACCTGCGCGTCACGTTCCCCACACCGGCCGGTCCGGCGCGTGCGGTGCGCGGGGTGGACCTCGACGTGTTCGCCGGCGAGTCAGTCGCCGTGGTAGGCGAGAGCGGCTCGGGCAAGAGCGTCACCATGCTCGCCACGCTGGGCCTGCTACCGCAGGCACAGGTCAGCGGCTCGGTGAAATGGGGCAACACCGAACTGGTCGGCGCCAACGTGGACACGCTGCGCTCCGTGCGCGGCCGCCGCATCTCGATGGTGTTCCAGGACCCGATGACGAGCCTCAACCCGGTGCTCACCGTCGGCAAGCAGATGACGCTGGTGATGAAGGCGCACCAGCCGAGGCTCGGCAAGAAGGAACTGCGCGCAAAGGCCGTCGACCTGTTGCACCAGGTGGCCATCCCGCAGGCCGGCCGGCGCATCGACGCCTACCCGCACGAACTGTCGGGCGGCATGCGCCAGCGCGTGATGATCGCGATGGCCATCACCAACGACCCCGAGGTGCTGATCGCCGACGAGCCGACCACGGCGCTCGACGTGACGGTGCAGGCGCAGATCATGGAGCTGCTCCGCAACCTGCGAGAGGAGAAGAACCTCGCCCTGGTGCTGATCACCCACGACCTCGGTGTGGTGGCCGGCAACGCCGACCGCGTGGCCGTGATGTACGCGGGCCGGGTCGTGGAGCGTGCGCCCGTGCTGGACGTGTTCGCTCGCCCCCAGCACCCGTACACCACGGCGCTGCTGGAATGCCTGCCGCGGCTGGACCTGCGCAAGGAGGTCGTCAACTCCATCGGCGGCACGCCACCGAACCCGGCCAACCTGCCGTCGGGGTGCCCGTTCGCCCCTCGGTGCCCGCGTGCGGTCGACCTGTGCAGCGCGCAGGAACCGGTGCTGGTGCGCATGGGTGCCACCGACGTGGCGTGCTCGGTCGTTAGTGATGGAGCGACCGCAGGAGTATCCGTATGAACGCGCCGCTGCTGCAGGTGACCGATCTGGTGAAAGAGTTCCACGTGCGCGCCGAGGGCGGCAAGCCCGGCGTGCTCCACGCGGTGAGCGGCGTCACCCTCACGGTGCACGCGGGCGAGACGCTTGCGCTGGTGGGCGAGAGCGGCTGCGGCAAGAGCACCACCGGTCGCTGCATCCTGCGCCTCATCGAGCCCACGTCGGGCGCAGTGGAGTTCAACGGCACGAATCTGCTCTCGCTGGACCACGAGGCCATGCGCCGTATGCGCCGCAACCTGCAGATCGTGTTCCAGGACCCGCAGGCGTCGCTGCACCCACGCATGACGGTGCGCAAACTGCTCGGTGAGCC
>JANONE010000177.1:0-10426 GCA_031420675.1 Ilumatobacteraceae bacterium
TTGCCCCGTCGGCGCCCGCTGCGGAGGTGCTGTTGGATGAGACCGGGCTGGTCGCTGACACGATTGACAAGCTGCTCGTTGAGCACCGCCTCAACCGCCCACCCGACCACCGCTACGACCTCCCTGTCGGCGCCACCGTCATCGTCGATGAAGCCGGCATGTTGCCGACCACCAAGCTCGCCGAACTCGCCGAACTCGCAGACCTGAAGGGGTGGAGGATCGCACTGGTCGGCGACCCATTGCAGTTCTCCGCCGTCGGACGTGGCGGCATGTTCGGGCTCCTCGTCGACACCTTCGGTGCGATCGAGCTTGACCGTGTCCACCGCTTCGACAATGAATGGGAACGAGAGGCCAGCCTTCGTTTGCGCCGTGGTGATGTCACCGTCGCCGAGGTCTACGAGGAACACGGTCGGCTTCATTCCGGCACGCTGAATCAGATGGGAGACTTGTGCGAGCCGGTCAGAGGCACTTAGAAAGTGCCTCTGACCTGCTCCTTCTCGTGCGCCCCCTGGGTTTCGAACCCAGAACCTGCGGATTAAGAGTCCGTTGCTCTGCCGTTGAGCTAGAGGCGCAGCGGCGAGCAGTGTAGGGGGAGCGATGTGCGCCCCCTACCTGCTTGCCTTGGGGTGATCGACGGGGCTCGAACCCGCGACCCTCAGTACCACAAACTGATGCTCTACCAGCTGAGCTACGACCACCATGAAGGCATGCAGTGTGCCATACGTGCCGCGCAATTCCACCATGCGTTTCCGCGTCCGGGGGGAGTGCTCCTCGCTCGCGACACCCCGCGCTGGTCGGCCGTTCGACGACGGATTCCGTGGTGAGCTAGGCTCGCCAGAACGAAATCCGGAGGACACGAGTCATGAGCGCAACGGAAAGCATTTCCACGCGTGAACTTGCCGATCGGGCAAAGGCCATCACGCAGCGCGAGCTGCAGATGTACATCGCCCGCACCAAGGGGTCGCAAGCGGCGACGGTGCGAGCCCGCGTGGTCTTGCCGCTGGGCGTTCCCAGCAGCTTCCAGGCCTACGACCCGCACCCGATCGTGGTGCGGCGTGCCCAGGACGGGTGGATGGAGGACGTCGACGGCAATCGCTACACCGACTTCGACATGGGCTACGGCGCCTTGTTCGCCGGTCACTGCCATCCGGCCGTGCGCCGCGCGGTCGAGACGCAACTCGACAACGGCACGCTGTTCGTCACGCCCTGCGAGATGAACACGGAAGTGGCCTGGCTGCTGCGCGATCGCTACAACCTGCCGATGTGGCGGTTCACCAACTCGGGCACCGAGGCCACCATGGATGCCATTCGCGTGTCTCGCGGTGTCACCGGGCGCGAGAAGATCGTGAAGGTCGAGGGTGGCTACCACGGCCACCACGACGAAGTGATGATCTCGATGAAGCCACCGATCAGCGAGGCCGGCCCGGCCGACTCGCCGCGGGCCATCCCGTCCACCGCCGGCATCACTCGGGCCGTGCTCGGCGACACCATTGTCATCCCTTACAACAATCTCGAGGCGCTGGAGCGGGTGCTGTCGGGGTGCGATGTGGCGTGCTTCATCGTTGAGCCCGTGATGGAGAACATCGGCATCTGCAAACCGTTGCCCGGCTACCTCGAGGGCGTGCGCGAGATTACGCGCAAGTACGGCACAATGCTGATCTTCGATGAGGTCAAGACCGGTATCACCGCCGGCTGGGGCGGCGCCACCGGTGCTGTCGGGGTGCAGCCCGACCTCGTCGCCTTGGCGAAGAGCATCGGCGGCGGGCTGCCGCTGGGTGCATTCGGTGGCACCCAGGAATGCATGGATCAGATCACCGCCGGCAAGGTGTTGCATCTCGGCACCTACAACGGCAACCCGTTGTGCATGGCGGCGGCCAAGGCCGTGCTCACCGAGATCTGCACCCCCGAGGCCACCGACATCGCGATTGCCCGCAACCGCATGTTGCTCGATGCCTGCGACGGCATCATCGCGGCTGCGGGGTTGCCGGCGCACACGGTGCAGTTCGGCGCCAAGGGCTGCGTCACATGGGCGCCCGAACCGATCCAGAACTACCGCGACTACAAGGCCACCGACTTCGACCTCGCGTTCGCTCAGTGGATGCACGGCATCAACCGCGGCATCCTGCTGCCGCCCGGCCTCGACGAGCAATGGCTGATCTCGGTGGTGCACACCGACGACGATGCGCTGAAGTACGCACATGTGTTCGGCGAGTTCGTCGCCGAGCTCACCGCCTAAGCCGGTCGCAACGAGATCGGGGCGAGGCGTCGCTGGGGCTCAGCTCCAGCGGCGCTCCTCGTTGTACCGATAGGTGGTCACGGGTGTGCTCCACCGTCGGCGGCGCTGCATCATGCCGGTACCTGCGAGCAGCGCCAGCGCCCCGCCGACCAGCAGCAGCTCGAGACCGATCAGCAAGGGCAGCGAATCGTCGGCGAGCCGAGCAGGAATGTGCGCCCAGACGCTGTCACTGAGCGCCGGCACGACGAACTTGGGCACCAAGTACCCCAAGATCGCTGCCATCACGGCCAGCAGCAGCAGGCCCAGCGCCAAACTCTTGAAGAGCGCGCTCCTCTCCGGGTGCGCGGTGAAGCCGAGGAAGGCGAACACCACCGTGGCCAGCAACGTGATCGGGAGCAGCCAGTCGAGCGTGTGGTTGGCGATGGCGAGCGCCGTCACCTTGGGCACCGGCAACGTGAGCACCGGCAGTGCCGCGGCACGTTGGTCGCGGACGATCGCCACCAACTGCTGCCCCGTGATCTCCACGGGCCCCTTCTGGTCACCGATCAGGTGGGCGTGGGCATCGTGGATGATCTTGGCCAATAGCTTCTGGCCCTCCGGCAGTTCCGCGACCGCGGCCACGTTCGCGCGGATGGTCGCGGGATCGACGGCACCCTGCAACTGCGTCGTCACGTTGTCGGCGATGAAGGTGACGAGCTCGTCCTTCACCTCGCTGTCGCCGAGCACCACATCGGCTGCTTCGGCGGAGTTGTCGGGGTCGAAGGCAATGCGTTGTAAGAGGAAGCCGGCGATCGTCAGGCTGGCACAGGCATAGGCAAGACCGAACAGCAGCCCGGCAAGGGTTCTTCGCACCCGCAAAGTATTCCGGATCGGCGGGTGAACCGCTATACCGTAGGGGGTATGAATCGTACGTTGCCGCCTGCACGGAAGATGTTTCGCCGCGCAATCCTGTTGCGGTGCCCGCTGTGCGGGAGCAGGCGCACCTTCATTCGTCGATGGATGCTGCGCTACGACCGCTGCCGTACGTGTGGCATCAAGTGGCATCGCGAGCACGGGTTCGAGCTCGGCCCGATCGCGCTCAACATCGTGATCACGTTCTTCACGATCGGTGTGGGCATGGTCGTCGCCTTCGTGGCCACTGCGCCGGATTTCCCGGTGACGGCGCTCACCCTTGGGTTCGTCGTCGGCGCCATCGTCATCCCGTTGCTGGCCTTCCCGTTCACGAACACGTTGTGGATGGCGGTCGACCTGCTGTCGCACAAGCCCGACGAACGCGAGCTTGCCGAGGCCGCTGCCGCCGTCGCTCACGATTTCGAAGAGAATGCTTGATCGAACGACTGTTCGTAGTTACACTCCTGTCGTTCGAACATACGTACCATCACGCGTGCGACAGGTTCAGTGGTCAAGGCTCTTCCGGGATCTCTGTCACACCCCTTTCGTACGGTGCCTCATACCACCGCAACGCCGGCAACCGACGCTGCGGTACCCATCGGGGCCGGCAACGGTCCTCACCCACGAAACCCATACGGGTACACGGCAGGAAACGGAGACAGGTTGTGAGCAACGATCGCGAAAAGGCACTCGAGGTAGCACTGGCGGCCATCGACAAGCAGTTCGGTAAAGGTTCCATCATGCGAATGGGCGAGAAGGCGTCGATGGCCATCGAGGCCATCCAGACCGGTGCCCTGGCACTCGATGTGGCGCTCGGCGTGGGTGGCCTGCCCCGTGGCCGAGTGGTGGAGATCTTCGGTCCCGAGTCCTCGGGCAAGTCCACCCTCGCCATGCACGTCGTGGCCGAGGCACAGCGCAACGGTGGCATCTGCGCCTACATCGATGCCGAGCATGCGATGGATCCGATCTATGCCCGCGCCATCGGTGTCGACATCGATCAATTGCTGATCAGCCAGCCCGACACGGGCGAACAAGCGCTCGAGATCGCCGACATGTTGGTGCGTTCCGGCGCCATCGACGTGGTGGTGATCGACTCGGTCGCTGCCCTCACCCCTCGCGCCGAGATCGAAGGCGAGATGGGCGATACACACGTCGGTCTGCAGGCACGGTTGATGAGCCAGGCGCTGCGCAAGCTCACCGGCAACCTCAGCAAGACCAACACGATCATGATCTTCATCAACCAGCTGCGCGAGAAGATCGGCGTCATGTTCGGTTCGCCCGAGACCACGCCCGGCGGTCGGGCACTGAAGTTCTACGCGTCGGTGCGGCTCGACATCCGCCGCATCGAGAGCATCAAGGACGGCACCGAGATCGTCGGCAACCGCACCCGGGTGAAGGTCGTCAAGAACAAGGTGGCCCCCCCGTTCCGCCAAGCCGAGTTCGACATCATGTACGGCAAAGGCATCAGCCGCGAGGGGTCGCTGCTCGACATGGCGGTCGACATGGGCATCATCAAGAAATCCGGTGCGTGGTTCACCTACGACGGCGAGCAACTCGGCCAGGGTCGCGAGAACGCGAAGCACTTCCTCTCCGAGAACCCCGAGATCATGGTCGAGGTTTCCGAGAAGGTGCGTGTGCAGGCCGGCATCGGTGTCGATGCCAACGCCGAACCCGTGTTCACCCCGGCTGACGAGCAACCGATCGAGCTCTGATAAGCGCTCACGTCACCATCATCACCCTGGGGGTGGCCGACGTGACTGCATCGACGTCGTTCTACGAGTCGCTTGGCTTGCAGAAGTCCGGCGGCTCGGAGGACACCATCACGTTCCTGTACGCCGGCGCCGTGGTGCTCGCGTTGTTCGGGCGCGACGCGCTGGCGCACGACGCGGGTGTCTCGGCAGAAGGCGGCGGGTTCCGCGGCATCACCGTCGCGATGAACCTCGGTTCGCCCGCCGAGGTCGACGCTGCATTCGCCCAGTGGGTCGCCGCCGGCGCCGCCGCGCTGAAGGCGCCGCAGGCGGTGGAATGGGGTGGCTACTCCAGTTACGTCGCCGACCCCGACGGGCACCTGTGGGAGCTTGCGCACAACCCGCACTTGCCGTTGCGTGCCGATGGGTCGGCCGAACTGCCCGATTGAGCAATCAGCGGCGCCGCTAGCCTTGGTCACCATGGCCCGCAGCTACGTCGTGCACACCTTCGGGTGTCAGATGAACGAACACGACTCGGAGCGCATCTCCGGTCTGCTCGCGGCCGATGGTCTCGTTCCGGTTGCCGACCAAGCCGACGCCGACGTGGTGGTGCTCAACACCTGCTGCATCCGCGAGAACGCCGACAACAAGCTGTACGGCAGCCTGGGTTGGCTGCGCACCTGGAAGAACGAACGCGCAGGGCGCCAGATCGTGGTGTCGGGTTGCCTTGCGCAAAAGGATCGTGACGCCGTCGCCCGCAAGGCGCCGTGGGTCGATGTCGTGCTGGGCACACACAACGTGCATCGTGCCGCCGAGCTGGTGCACCACGCCCAATGGCACGGCCAGATCACCGAGATCCTCGATGCCGCGGTGCTCGATGATCACGCCATGTTTCCCAGCGCGTTACCGGCCCGACGTGACACCAGCTACAACGCCTGGGTCACCATTCAGATCGGCTGCGACAACCATTGCGCGTTCTGCATCGTGCCGGCGGTGCGCGGTGTCGAGATCAGCCGTCCGTTCGACGACATCGTGGCGGAGGTGCAGGCGCTGGTGGCAGATGGTGCCACCGAGGTCACCCTGTTGGGGCAGAACGTCAACAGCTACGGCCGCGACTTGCAGGTGGCGGCCCGCCATGCCGGCGACACCGACGTGCGGCTCCGACCTCTCTTCGCCGAACTGCTCACTGCGGTGGGGAACGTGCCCGGCCTGCGCCGCATGCGGTTCACCAGCCCGCACCCCAAGGACATGCGTCCCGACACGTTCGCCGCCATGGCCGCAACGGCCACGATGTGCGAGCACCTGCACTACCCGCTTCAGTCCGGCAGCGATCGGGTGCTGTCGCTGATGCACCGTGGTTACACCGCCGAGCGCTACCTCGAGCGCCTCGCCCAGGCTCGTGCAGCCATGCCCGATCTGGCGGTCAGCAGCGACATCATCGTCGGGTTCCCCGGCGAAACGGAGGCCGACCTGCAGTGCACGCTCGAGGTCGCCGCCGCCGCCGAGTACGACTACGCGTACACGTTCCTCTTCTCGCCGCGAGAGGGCACCGAGGCGGCGGCGATGGTCGATCGGTTCGTCGATCCCGTGGTTGCCGCCGAGCGCTTCCAGCGGTTGCGGGTCGTCGTCGAGCACAGCGCGTTGCTGAAGCATCAGGCCCGCATCGGCCGCGTCGAGGAAGTACTGGTGGAGGGGCCGAGCAAGAAGGATCCAGCGGTGGTCTCGGGCCGCACACGGCAGAACAAGCTCGTCCACTTCACGCCTCCGCACCCGCTGCGCATCGGTTCCTACGGGCTGGTCGAGGTCACTTCGGCGGCGCCGCACCACCTCATGGGCCGCTTCCTCGAGCTCACCGCCGAGCCGTTGCACAAGCGGCGTATCCCTGTGCTGGCCGGGTGAACACGCCGCTCGTCATCCTCGGACCCACGGCTTCGGGCAAGTCCGATGTGGCCATGGCGTACGCAGCACGACGCGCCGGCGCCGAGATCATCGCCGTCGATGCGATGCAGGTGTACCGGCGGATGGACATCGGCACCGCCAAGCCGACCGCTGCGGATCGCACTGCAGTACCGCATCACGGCATCGACCTTGCCGAACCCAGCGAAGACTTCACGGTCACCCGGTTCGAGCGAGCGGCTCGCCAGTCGCTCGTCGAGATCGCAGCTCGTCGAGCACGGGCGGTTCTCGTTGCCGGCACCGGGTTGTACCTGCGCACCATCACTGACCCGATGGAGATCCCCGGCCGCTGGCCCGAGGTTCGAGCTGAGCTCGAGTTGCGGGCGGTGGGGGAAGGCTCGCAGTCGCTCCATGCGCAACTGGCGGTGCTCGATCCCGTGGCCGCAGCCCGGATGGAGCCGTCCAACGCGCGGCGTGTGGTGCGGGCCCTGGAGGTCACGCTCGGCGGCGGTCGGCAGTTCAGCTCGTTCGGTCCCGGCCTCGACCAGTATCCGTCGGTGCCGTACGTGCAGGTCGGCCTGCAGTGGTCGCGCGCAGCGCTGACCCAGCGCATCGCCGCCCGCGTCCACGCCATGATGGAGGCGGGGCTGCTCGCCGAGGTGGAGGCATTGCTGGCGGAACGTGCGCCGATGTCTCGAACCGCGCGCCAGGCACTCGGCTACAAGGAGTTGGTCGATCACCTCCAAGGGCGTACGTCGTTGCACCAGGCCGTCAACACCATCTTGGTGCGCACCCGGCAGTTTGCGGTGCGACAGGAGCGATGGTTCCGCCGCGACCCTCGCATACGCTGGGTGACCATCGAACACGACGCCGTCGCAGAGGTCGTTCCGATCCTTCTCCGCTCATGACACCACTCACACTCACCAAACACCACGGTCTCGGCAACGACTTCCTCGTCGTCTTCCACCCCGGTGTTGCCGATCTGCCGGCACTTGCCCGCCGCTTGTGCGATCGCCGGCGCGGTGTCGGTGCCGACGGCCTGTTGGTGGGCGAGAGCGCAGAGGGCTATGCCGCGCAGATGGTGCTGTACAACGCCGACGGCTCGCGGGCGGAGATGAGCGGCAACGGCATTCGCTGCTTCGCGCAAGCGTTGGCGCTGCGTCGCGGCAACACCGACGACCAGCTCATCGCCACCGATGCCGGCGACAGGCTGGTCGAGCTGGCGGCAACCGACGACCCCACCGTCGTGCACGCGGGGGTCGACATGGGCGAGGTCGCACCCATTCCCGAGCCCGCCGACTGGCACGCCGTACTGGTCGACCCGCTGCGCCCCGTCTACCACCTCAGTGTTGGCAACCCGCATAGCGTGGTGTGCGTCGACGACGTGAGCGCGGTCGACCTGCTCGCCCTTGGCCGCCTCGTGCCGGCTGTGAACCTCGAGATCATCGAACCCGGTCCAGAGCCTCATGGCATCACCATGCGGGTGCACGAGCGCGGCGCCGGCATCACCGAGGCGTGCGGCACCGGTGCATGCGCAAGTGCCTGGGCTGCGCACGCATGGGGCCTCGTCACCGCTGCAGCCGAAGAAATCGTGGTGCACATGGACGGCGGCGATGCAAAGGTGCGTCTGCACCACCCGTCACCGGGGCGTGTCACGCTCGTCGGCCCGGCGCAGTACGTCGCCACCGTCACCATCGACGCCGGCGAGCACGTGTGACCGCGGTGCGGAAAGGCACGGCATGAACTCTCCCTACAACGAGGCGCTCGGCGCCACACTGATCGAGCGCACGAAGCGGGAGCGCATCGTGCTGGTGGGCGTCACGATGCCCGGCCACAACGACGACGACACCGAGGCCGGCCTCAACGAACTGTCGCTGCTGATCGACACCGCAGGCGCCGACGAGGCCGGCCGTGTGATGCAACGTCGCGACTCGCCCGATCACACGTGGTACATCGGCAAGGGCAAGGTGGAGGAGCTGCGCGACATGTGCCTGGCTGTCGACGCCGACACCGTCGTCTTCGACAACGAGCTCAGCCCCGGCCAGCAGTACAACCTGGAGAAGCTGCTCGGCCGAACGGCACTCGACCGTACCGCGGTCATCCTCGACATTTTCGCCCAGAATGCGCACACGCTGGAGGGCAAGGCGCAGGTGGAGCTCGCACTGCTTCGCTACCGGCTGCCACGTTTGCGGCGTGGCGCCAAGGCCAACCTGTCGCAGCAGCGCGGCGGTGTGGGCAGTCGCTTCGGTGGTGGTGAGACCAAGCTGGAAGTCGACCGTCGGCGCATCATGCGGCGGATCACGAAACTGGAAGGCGACCTGCGCGAATTGCAGCACACCCGGCACTTGCAACGAAAGAGCCGCAGCCGCAGCGGGCTCGCGGCGGTGACCATCGTCGGCTACACCAACGCCGGCAAGTCGACGCTGCTCAACCGGCTGACGCGTGCCGGCGTACTGGTGGAAGACCGCCTGTTCGCCACACTCGACCCCACGACCCGCCGTCTCTCCTTGCCCGGTGGCGAGCCGGTGCTGCTCACCGACACGGTGGGCTTCGTGCGCCGCCTCCCGCACGGTTTGGTGGAAGCGTTCAAGAGCACGTTGGAAGTGGCGAGCATGGCCGACTTTCTGGTGCATGTGGTCGACTGCGCCGCCCCCGACCCGCAGGGCCAGATCGCTGCGGTGCGCGAGGTGCTCGGCGAGATCGATGCGCTCGCGGTGCCGGAGCTGCTCGTGTTCAACAAGGCCGACGCAGCGCCCGATGTGGCCGCCGACCTGCAAATGCGGCACCAAGGCTCGGTGGCCATCAGTGCCCAGACGGGGGAAGGCATCGACCGTTTCCTGCAGGCCCTCGCCGACCGACTGCGGGCGATCACTGCGGTGGTCGAACTGCTCGTGCCGTACGAGCGCGGTGACGTGCTGGCGGCGATCCACCGCGAAGGTGAAGTGGTCTCCACCTTTCATGACACGGATGGCGTGCGCGTGCGTGCTCGCCTGGCCGATGCGTCGGCAGGCCGGCTCGCCGAGTTCGTCGTGCAATCGGCGTGACCGCCGATCATCGGGCACGATGGTGAGCGCATGAACGACCCCGCCGGCTTCGTCCCCCCGCCGTACCCATACGACCGTCTCGACCGTTTGGCGCCGCTCGCCAACGCGTTCGACGGTGGTGTCGTCGACCTCTCCATCGGTACTCCGTGTGACCCGCCGCCGCCAGAGGTGTTGTACGCGCTGGGGCACAGCGACAGCGAACGCGGCTACCCGGCCAGCATCGGGAGCGAAGCGTTGCGCGCTGCCATCCGCAGCTGGCTCCACCGTCGCTTCCTTGTCGAGGTGCCGATGGCGCAGGTCGCTGCGTGCGTGGGAACCAAGGAGTTCGTCGCGACCACGCCCCAGTACCTCAAGCTGCGAACCCCATCGCGCGACACGGTCTTGTACCCGGCAGTGTCGTACCCCACCTACGAGATGGGCGCGATCCTTGCCGGTTGCCGGGCGGTGCCGGTGCCGGCCGGAGCCGACGGTGGCATCGATCTGTCGGCGATCGAACCGGCCGATGCAGGTCGCGCGTTGATGCTGTGGGTGAACAGTCCTTCGAATCCCACCGGTGCGCTCAGTGACCTCGCTGCCGCTGCCGCGTGGGGTCGTGCCAACGCGGTGCCGGTGTTCAGCGACGAGTGCTACGTCGAGTTCACCTGGTCCGCGCCACCCAGCACGATCCTGCA